>NZ_MELG01000081.1:38145-69526 GCF_001767535.1 Acinetobacter sp. GWC1_38_13
GGCTGTTTAAAAGCTTCTTGGATCGCATTTTTAGTGATTTCGTTAAATACCACACGATGATAGCGACTATCGTCACCACCGATCACTTCTCTTAAATGCCATGCAATTGCTTCTCCTTCTCTATCCAAGTCCGTTGCGAGATAGATTGCATCAGCATCTTTGGCGAGTTTTTTCAGTTCAGCAACAACATGCTCTTTGCCTGGCAAAACTTCATAGTGTGCGACCCAATCATGCTCGGGATCAACGCCCATACGATTAATAAGTGCAGACTGAGCTTTTTCAGCTTTTTGTTCTTCAGTTAATTTAGTACGGGTTGCAGGCTTCTTTTCAGTTGTTTTTGCTCCCCCGCCTGTTGGTAAATCACGTACGTGACCAACAGATGACTTCACAATAAATTGTGAACCTAAATATTTGTTAATGGTTTTCGCTTTTGCAGGCGACTCCACAATCACTAAGGCACGTTTAGTTGCAGCAGAGTTAGAAGCTGCTGTGCTTTTGGAAGCAGAGCGTGGAGTATTCGCCATAATGAATCGTTTTTCCTATGATCAATCAATAAATTAGCGTTGTGCTAGTTCGTGTAAATAAACTTTTATATCTTCAAGCTGAGTGGCTCTGAGATCAGTTTCCTCATCCCAATACAGTCCCACACAGTTTGCCTGCATATCAATAGCATAAACTCCTTTTAATGCAATGGGTAAGTCATTAAATTTCTGATCACCCTGCACAACCTGAAGCTTGCCATCAACAACTCTTGCACGCATAAGTGCTAAGCGAGCATCCGGAATAAGTACACTATAATAAGCAACCATACTGGCGCGTTTTTCAGATGCCATTGGAATTTTCGTCCACTCAGGCGCAACGATGAGTCGTGGGTGTAATCCCATTTTGCGAGCTTGATCGCGCATTAAACCGAGTGCTTTTTCTCTTGGACTAACACGTAAACCAAAAATAGAGCCAAGTACAAATAGTACAATGGCAACAGTTATCCAAATTCCAACATTGCTCATTAAAGATGCCCAAAACTTCCTTTTATTAGCGTTACATAAGTTGAATGAAAAAGGCAAGTAACCAGACAAATTCATTTTTAGAAAAAGTATTATTTGATCATTGACCAATAATTTATATTTTCTTGTAAGTATACAATTTTTTTAACATTTATCTGAATGATTTGATGCTTCTTTAATAGGTTAATCATTTGTAAAACATGTTCATCCTTTTCATACTTAAAGACTGATTTTATGGAGTTACTTAATGTTTCTATTTTTGATGGTTTGTTATTACTAATTTTACTTAAATAATCACAATATTGCTTAATTCTAATCAAGTGCGGTCGTGTTTCAATTTCAAGTAATGATGACGGTAAATTACTTTTACTTTCAATATTTGAGCCAAGCTCTTTTTTTAACTGTTTCTTATTGTATAAACATTTTTCTTGATCAACTACCAACACCTTAATTTCTTGTAATTGATTTAAAATATATTCGGCTTGATTTATATCTAAATCACACCAAGACATTAATGATTTAATTAAGGTTTTAGTTTTTTTAGGTTGATTTTTTAAAAGTTGAGCTAAAACTTTTTTAATATCAACATTAAGCTCTTTTTTACAATCTAAAAGCTTCGTTTCATTTTGAACATTTTTCTGCTCAAGCACTACTTTAACTGGCTCATCCAATTGTTTAAGTAGAGTAGATTGAATCCCAACCTGATCTAATAATTCAACGGCATACGACATTGCCGTATCATTTGACATAACATCAATTAGGCTTCCCTTTCCTAATTGTGCAGATAACCGACCTGCTATAAATGTCAATCCAAAATCAGCTGAATTAGCACCAGTTTTAGGCATTTTTATAATTAACAATCTCTTATCTTGTATCGCCACACTCAACTCAATTAGATCATCTAATGCAATATTTAAGTTTGAGTGTGCATAGACTAAAATTACTTGATCATATTGTTTTAATAAAGTTCTTAATTCACGAATTTTTTTAGGTTGGTTTTCGATATCCAATAATAATATATTTTGCATAATATCAGTCATGTTTTAATAATGTGGTGGTTTGTTACTCATTGGATCAAACGGTGCAATCCCTTCTGACAAGTCTGAAGACTCAACGCGTTGGTATAAAAGCTGCATTTGTTTCTTCAAAACTGCAATTTCTTGTGTCTGAATTGCGAGCTGTTGATTGAGTTGCTCAACTAAATCGTCTAAAAATGCAATTCGCACTTGCAAATCTTCAATGGGTGCGGACAATGACGCGTGATCATCAAAATTTTGTTGTTTAGTCATTTCAGACCTCATCTGAGCTTTTAGGAAACATTATGGCCTATATTACTTTAAGGGATGTCCATCTCGCATTTGGCGGACCAGCCCTACTCGACGGCGCGAACTTTAACCTAGAACGTGGTGAACGAGTCTGTTTAATCGGTCGTAATGGTGAAGGTAAGTCTACTTTACTTAAACTGATTGAGGGAAGCTTATTACCCGATAGTGGTGAAGTTTCGATTCAAAATGGCTTAACCGTTTCTATGTTAGCCCAAGATGTTCCAATGGATTCAGGCAAAGTTGCCGACATTGTAGCGGATGGTGCAGGTGAAGCCGCAAGTGTTTTAAAAGAATATCATGAGGCAAGTGATGCTTGTGTGCTAGGTGATATGGATGCCTGCGACCGTATGGGTATGCTGCAGCATAAGCTAGATCAGTTAGATGGTTGGGCATTAGAAAATAAAGTAAATACCATTTTGGGTAAAATGGGACTCGACCCAAATGCAGATTTGGCTGACCTATCAGGTGGTCGTAAACGTCGTGTATTACTGGCGCGCGCGCTACTCACTCAACCTGATGTTTTATTACTCGACGAACCGACCAACCATTTGGATGTGGAAAGTATTGAATGGTTAGAAAAATTCCTATTAGATCAAAACAATCTCACGCTTTTATTTATCTCACATGACCGTTCATTTGTAGATAGTATTGCGACCCGTATTGTTGAACTCGATCGTGGTATTATGCGTGGCTATGAAGGTAACTATTCACGTTACTTAGAACTTAAAGCTCAGCAAATGGAAGCTGAAGAAAAACAGAATGCTTTATTTGATAAAAAACTTGCTGAAGAAGAAGCTTGGATTCGTCAAGGTATCAAAGCACGTCGTACCCGTAATGAAGGTCGTGTTCGTGCTTTAAAAGCTTTGCGTGAAGAATCTAAAGCTCGTCGCTTCCAACAAGGCAAAGTTAGCATGGCGACACAAGAGGCTAACCGTTCAGGTAAGCTGGTCTTTGAGATAGAGAACTTAAGTGTTAGCTATGATAGTAAACCACTCATTAAAGATTTCTCTGCAATCGTATTACGTGGTGATCGTATCGGTTTAGTCGGTGATAATGGTGTCGGAAAAACCACACTCATCAAAGCCATCTTAGGTGAAATCCAACACGGCGGTTCGGTTAAAACGGGTACACAACTCGAAGTTGCTTATTTCGATCAACTACGTAATGCACTCGACCTCGAAAAAACCGTTATGGCGAACGTATCGGAAGGCTCAGACTTTGTCGATGTGAATGGTAACCGTCGTCATATCTATAGTTATTTGCAGGACTTTTTATTCTCACCTGAACGTGCACGTACACCTGTGAAAGCCCTTTCTGGTGGTGAGCGTAACCGAATTCTATTGGCAAAACTTCTACTCAAACCATCAAACTTAATTGTGATGGATGAGCCAACCAATGATTTGGATATGGTGACACTTGAGTTGCTTGAAGAAATGTTGTCTGAATATAAAGGCACTTTGTTACTCATCTCGCATGACCGTGCATTTATGGACAACGTCGTCACCTCAACCTGGGTGTTCGATGGAAAAGGTAATATTGATGAATACATTGGTGGTTACCAAGATTACTTGGAGCAACGACCAGATCAGAAAGTCGTTGATCAAAAGAGTGATGTAAAAAAGGCACAAGCTAAGGCTGAAGCTGCTGCATTGGCTGCCGCAACTCCAACGCCAAAGAAAGTGAAGTTAAGCTATAAAGATCAACGTGAGCTTGAGCAACTTCCTGCTGAAATTGAGAAATTAGAAGCAGAACAAACTAAACTTTCAGAGAAACTAGCGGATGGTTCATGGTTTGTTTCTGACGCGAATGCGGCGACTTTAGCCAGTCAACGCTTAGCTGAAATTGATGAGTTATTGCTTGAAAAATTAGAGCGTTGGGATGTATTAGAAAATCTTAGCAAAGGTTCATAATTCATTTCACAAGCCCAATCTTCAGGATATTACATAGTAATTTGAAGATTGGGCTATTCCCATAGATGTTTACTTCCCTCATCTCGTATAAGAATAAAAAAATATGGCTGAGCTTGATCTTTTAAATACATCCACCCAAGCACTGTATTTTGATCAATACACCTAAAAACATCATTAATCGGTTTTTCATCATAAATCATGGTGGCAGATGATTTACCTCTAAACTCAATCATCCTTAATCTTGCTTTACTTTTATCTGTTTTGAGTAATCTCAACCCTTCCACCAGATACTTACTCTTACTTTTTAAAAGACTTAAATCTAAACCTAATGGCAACCATTTCGGATCAATACTAAATAAGTTGGAACTTTTGGGGTTCAGTAGAACCAGTGGAAATACTGTTTCATCGTCTATAAATTTTTTCCCGTACCAATTTGCTTTATCCAACAGACCATTCATTGGATGACCAGTGATGACTTCCAAACCTTTCCATTGACCATGCATAAACTCGCAATCAACACTCTCTAAATGATCAAAATAATTCATCATTTCCTGAGTATCCATTTTCTTGCCATCAAATATTTCTGAAATATTCATCTGTCTTTTTACCTTAATTATTTTAGCTATCCCTACAATCAATCTATTAAATAACTGTTTTTTTATACAGCACTTCAATAGAGTAAAAATCAACCACCATTCTATGATTTTTATTGTCAATACAACAAACCTCCTAGAACAATTATTAGAAAAGCAACTTCGTGTTACACTTCGCAAAAATTCAACTTATTTACGCATCTAAGTATATGAGCCAACAACAGTCTTATATTCCTGGCGAATTTCGATGGGAATTTTTACTTCCAAAATACTGGAAAATTTGGATCGCCATTATTTTCCTTATGCTTTTGGCTATTCTGCCTTGGGCAATTCAATGGCGCTTAGCACATGGACTAGCAGCATTATGTTGGTATCTATTAAAATCGCGTCGTAAAACCACGCTAAAAAATTTAGAAGTTTGTTTTCCTGAATGGTCGCCTGCCGAAGTTGAAGCTCAAGCCAAACAGGTGTTTGTCGACATGATGTTAGGTGTGTTTGAAACTCTAAATGCGTGGTATTGCCCACATTGGTTTAAAGGTCGACATACCATAGAAGGCTTAGAGCATATCCTTGATGCCAAAGCCCAAGGTAAAGGCATATTGTTACTCGGCACACACAGTACCTTGCTTGATGCGGGTGGTTATATTTGTGCTCAATACTTTGAACCTGATGTTGTTTATCGACCACAGAATAATCCAATGTTGGACATGTTGATTTATCGTTGTCGAGCGACTATTTATCAACAACAAATTGATCATGATGATATGCGAGGCTTAGTACGTCGTTTAAAAGATGGCGGTGCTATTTGGTACAGCCCCGATCAAGATTTTGGTTTAAAACAAGGTGTGATGGCTCCCTTTTTTGGTGTGCCTGCTGCAACCGTGACTGCGCATCGTCGTTTATTAAAAATCTCTAAGTCCGTTGCAATTCCATTGTATTTTTACCGTTATGGTGATATCCACAATCCACAATATAAAGTACTCATCGAACCAATCGTCGAAAATATGCCAAGTGAAGATGAAGTAGATGATGCGATTCGTGTAAATAAAATTATTGAGGCTCAACTACGTATTGCACCGACACAATGGATGTGGTTTCACCGTAGATTCAAAACTCGAGCAGAAGGTTACGAAAAAATCTATTAGAAAAAATTAAAACCCGAGTTTCGCATCCTGCAAAACTCGGGCAAATGAGGTTGTGCTTTCACATCTTTGTTATTATCTTGCTTCCGTAGCAGGCATCATATCCATAATGCATTTTCCATCTCAGCGTCGCTATCCTTAAACGGAAATCCATTCCTGCGTCCATGTGCTGATGTATTTAGAATAAATCTTTTAAGTAGATTAGAACATTCGTTATGGACCTAAATCCCTGTACGTTATGGCTTACAATACTCCTTGTCTACTTTCCTTTTCCATCGCTTGTTTATGAGGTTGTGCTAACTCATCCACAACAATTTTTTCTTCTTTTTCAGCCTTTTCTATACCGTCTTGAATCGCCTCTTTCGCCTCTTGCTCATCATCAGCCGTTTGCTCCAACTCTTGTTGCTGTTGTTCAAAAATACGACCCGTTTGTAAAACAACATAAATTGGAAAATGATCTGAACCAATATGTGCCAATCTTTTCATATCAACCAAAGCAAAATCTGTACTGTGGAAAATGTGATCGAGTGACCATCTTAATAGTGGATAATCGGCATGAAAGGTATTCATGAAATAACGACCAACACGAGGATCTAATAAACCGCTGATTCTCTGAAAAAGACGCGTTGTTCGTGACCATGCCACATCATTTAAATCCCCCATCACGATGCAACTCTGATCGAGGTCTTTAATTTGGTCACCTACAATTAATAATTCTGCATCTCTTAAAGTCGAGTCTTTAGCTTCCGTTGGACTCGGAGGCTTAGGATGCAAGCAATATAGCTGCACTCTCAGGCCAGAAGACAAGGTTAAAGTCGTATGAATGGAAGGGATCTCATCACTTAAGATAAATTTCACTTCTGTATCGTGCAATGGCAAGCGGCTATATAGATGCATACCATATAAGTTATCTAAAGGTACGGGCACGCGATAAGGATAATCTTGTTCAATGTTAACTAACGCATTTTGCCAACTTGAATCTGACTCTAATGTCAGCACAACATCAGGTTTTAATGTGTCTATATGCTCAAGTAATAAATGATATTTATCATTTGGCGTCAATACATTGGCAACCAGCAATGAGATTTGCTGGTTTTCATTGATTTGCTCAGGCTTAACTTTTTGAACTTGTTTTTTCCAAATCGGGGTATATGGTAGAACCATTTTCAACTGATAAGCGATTGCTGCGACCAATCCAACAAACAGCAACTCGGTAGTCAAGGTCCATTCGGGAATGGCAAATAACATGGCAAAAAAGGCGAAGAGACCGAGTGCCAGAATCTGTAAACGCGGAAAGTCCGCACCTCTAAACCACCACTCATCTCTGGGGATTAATGACCAAAACGAAAGCCATATAACCAATACTGCACAAATCTGAATCCATATCATGTTCATTTTTCTCGTGGGGATGTCTTAGATTCTCAATAAAGTTATGGCTTTATCAATTTTCTATCTAATACAAACAAATTATTTCACTCAATTAAATTATCGTTTTATTTACGTAAAGCTTGCAGTTGTGGTCGCTTTTGATACACTCAAACCCCTTAAAAGTTTTTTGAAATACCGAGGCACAATGACATGAAAGTAGGTCTGGTCGGTTGGCGTGGGATGGTGGGTTCTGTCCTTATGCAACGTATGGTTGAAGAGAATGATTTTGCTCATATTGAGCCATTCTATTTTTCTACCAGTAATGCAGGTGGCGAAGCGCCTTCATTTGGTGGTAAGACTGCCCCAGCACTTATGGATGCTTCAGACATTAAGAGTCTGAAACAAATGGATGTCATTTTAACCTGCCAAGGTGGTGACTATACCTCTGATGTATTCCCGAAACTCAAAGCTGAAGGTTGGGATGGTTATTGGATTGATGCTGCGTCTACCCTTCGTATGGCGGATGATGCAATCATCGTACTTGACCCAGTAAACTTAAATGTGATTAAAGATGGTTTAGTCAACGGAACTAAAACTTTCGTTGGTGGTAACTGTACAGTTTCACTTATGTTGATGGGTTTAGGTTCACTTTTCCAAAATAATTTGGTTGAGTGGGCTACCTCAATGACTTACCAAGCAGCTTCTGGTGCTGGTGCGCAAAACATGCGTGAACTCATCACGGGTATGGGCTATTTGTACAACAATACTAAAGAATTACTAGATGATCCAAAATCTGCGATTCTTGATATTGATCGTCAAATTGCTGACTTACAACGTGGTGAAGGTTTCCCTAAAGCAAACTTTGGCGTGCCACTCGCTGGTTCATTGATTCCATACATCGACAAACAACTCGAAAGTGGTCAATCAAAAGAAGAGTGGAAAGGTCAAGTTGAAACTAATAAAATCTTGGGTAATCAACAAATCGTTCCAATTGATGGTCACTGTGTTCGTATCGGTGCAATGCGTTGCCACTCACAAGCAATCACTTTAAAGTTGAAAAAAGATGTTGCGCTTGATGAAATTGAAGACATGATTCGCAACTCTAGCCAATGGGCTAAAGTGGTTCCAAATACTCGTGAAGCCTCAATGACTGACCTGACGCCTGTTGCAGTAACAGGTACTTTAACTGTTCCTGTAGGTCGTTTACGCAAGCTAAATATGGGTAAAGAATATTTAGGTGCATTTACAGTAGGCGATCAGCTACTTTGGGGTGCTGCTGAACCTTTACGCCGTATGCTTCGTATTTTAGTTGAATACAAGAACGCTTAAGCAAAAACACCTAAAAATCAAAAGCCGATCACACTTGATCGGCTTTTTTATGTTTTCACTTTTGAAGAATTTACAATTCATTTACATCACGTTAATGTATACTTTTACACGACTATAACATCACTTTTTCATGGATCGAGATGACTGTTTATAACAAATTAAAAATTGCCATTTTAGCCATATTTTCTTCGCAACATCTTTACGCAATTACACTCGATCCGTTGCAAGTTCAATCTGCGCCTGGGGAATTACTTTACGCTGAGATGAGTTTTCATCAAGCAGACACGAACTCAAAACTAGAAGTGAGTTTAGCTACGCCTGAAGATTTAATGATGATTGGCGCAGCACACCAACCACCATCTGGTTTAAATTTTTTTACAAGACGCAATAGCCAAGGCGAAGGAACGATTGTTATTACTTCCACACGCCCAATGACTGAAGCTGAATTAAATATTATTTTAAAAATTAAGGAAGGTAGCGCATCACATTTAAAACATATCCGACAGCCTATTCGTAGATCTGTTGATCCTGTTTTAGCTAAATCAATTGCCGAAAAACCGCTTACACCTAAGTTTATTGTGAGTGAAAAAGATATCGCATTAAACTTACCAGTGAGTACTCGATTTAATGCCAATACATCTGAGTCAAAAGAGCAAAGTTTAAAACAAGAAACTTTGCTGAATGCACCATATAAACTTCCTCCTGTTTTAAATAATGATGATTCTTCAGTAAATGCTGAAGCTATTTCAATTGCACCACAACCAAGTGCGCAGCCAAATACGTTACAACAAACAGCCTCAGCAAATAATAACGTCAATGCTGAACAAGTTGCTCAAACTCCTGCACCTTCGAAAGTCGTTGAGTCTTCGCAAACACCACAGACGGATCTCAATAGTGAAAAAACGATTGCTCGTCAGGACATGAAAAAGGTGGAAACAACACCAACTCAACAAAAAGCTCAACAACCTAACAAAACTCAGCAGGCAAAAGTCAAAGCACCTGAGCAGAAAAAACTAAATTCTGAAAAAAACCAACAACACGTAGTTCAACGCAATGAGTCTCTGTGGAGTATTGCACAGCAAATCGCAAGTCAGACTCAACAGCCAGTAACACAAGTCATGTCTCAAATTAAAAAACAAAACGAACATGCATTTATTGGGGGTAATCAAAATAGAATACGCCAAGGTTCACGTTTAAACTTTAATCTAAGCAATATTCCAAGTCGTCCAGCACAAAATGCTAATCAGCTTGCAGCACAAACCACAACTGTACCTAATGGACGTACCAAATACCGTTTACAACAAGCTGAAATGTCTCTAGTTGCCGAGAGTAATCAAGATTCCAGCACAGGAAGTGCGAAGAAGGACACATTACAACAAAAAACCAGTGCTGATTTATCATTAAAAGTTATGACAGCAAGGGAAAAAACCGTTACATTACAACGAAACGTGACTCAGTTAGAGTTGGCATTGCGTCAAAAGGAACAGCGTATCCAGCTATTAAATGCTCGACTGGCTGAATTACAAGAGCAACTAAAAGCTCAACAGGAAACTAAAAAGCCAACACGCTAGGTTACGAGAAGATTCTCATAAATTTACACTAAAAGCTGCTCTAATCTTTAAGGGGTGAAGATCATGTCAACTATCATCATTGTATTGTTAGTTATTGTATTAGTCGTTGCGATCGTTTTAAAAAAACGTGCTGACAATGAAAATACAGCAACTCCTAAAAAAGGAGGTGCAGCCAAACCTCAAAAGAAAGCAGCATCAAAAAAAGTTGCGACCAAATCAACACCTATTGCTGAAGTCGAAACACAACAACAGACAAATAAAGTTCAAGCCAGTACACCTGTACCAACACAACTGAAAGAAAAGATTGAGCAACTTATTCTTGCTAATAACTTCCAAGCTGCTGAAGCTCAAATCAATCAGGCACTTAAAACAGATGATTCTCAGCATGACTTATATATCTTATTGTTAGATCTTCACATCGCTCAAAAAGATGATTTTGCAATTAATCAGTTGATTAAACATTTACAAGATTTAGAACTAAATTCACTGATCCAAACTGCACTGGACAAGAAAAAAGAATACGAAAGCAATAAACCTTCAGATGCTTTAGAATTTCATTCTAGCAAAGGCCATTTTGGTCAAACATCAACTATTATTGAAACTCCTGTACAAGATAATTCAGCAGATTTTGATGCATTGGTTGCTTCACCTAGCCCAGCTGAATCATTTGATCAACTTCAAACGGAAGTTACACCGCCTCCAGTTGAAGAGCCAAAAATAGAAGCTGTACCTACTCCTGAAGTTAAACCTTTAGATTTTAGTTTTTCTTTTGAACAAAAAGAAACTGCTGAACCTGCTATAGAGATTGAAACCAAATCCTCGCCTGAACCTGAATTAACAGAATCGAAAGATCAAGCCCCTCTAGAATTTTCTTTCAACCTCGAACCTACAACCTCACCTACTGTCACTGAACAGGAAGTCAAAGTTGAAGAAACCAAATCTGGTCTAGATTTTAGTTTTGCTGATCTTGAACTAAAAACACCTGAACCTGAAACAAAAACTGAAGCACCAATTCATTTAGATTTAGACTTCAATCAACCTGAAGTTAAGCTTGAAGAACAGCCAGTCTTTGACAAAACGGCATTTACATTTGAGATTAACGAACCGACAACGGCTGAAGAAACTCAACCTGAACTCATCACACCAGTCTCTCAAACAGCACCTGCTCTTTCAACTAACGATCCTTTAATGCAATCTTTTCCAGATTTGCAAACTATGGACGAAGCTCAACTTAATCTTGATCTAGCAGAACAATATATTGAATTAGGTGCTTATGAATCTGCGCGAGTTATATTGCAGACCAATCAATCACTTTTTAATCAAGATCAACAACAATACGTAGAAAAGTTACTGAATAAAATAGCTTCCTAAATTTGATCAGTCTAATATAAGCAGTCTCTCAGACTGCTTTTTTTATGATGAAAAAAATTGCTTTGATCTACATGGGTGGTACGTTTGGCTGTGTCGGTAATCCGTTAATGCCAATGCCTGAAAATGAGTTTATTCCCTTACTTGAAAAAGTCATTCCACCCCATCTTGACGTTGATTGTTTTGCAGCACCTAGTATAAAAGACAGTAGTGCTTGTACGGCTGTAGATTGGCTGAAGCTTATTCAGCAAATTCAAGACCTTCAACTCAAAAACTATCAACATTTTGTCATCATTC
This sequence comes from Acinetobacter sp. GWC1_38_13, assembly GCF_001767535.1. Classification (NCBI taxonomy): domain Bacteria; kingdom Pseudomonadati; phylum Pseudomonadota; class Gammaproteobacteria; order Moraxellales; family Moraxellaceae; genus Acinetobacter; species Acinetobacter sp. GWC1_38_13. Next base: position 50,053 of record NZ_MELG01000081.1, read on the forward strand.
ATGGCACTGACACGCTCAGTTATGCGGCAGCGACACTTGCACGTTTCTTGGGACAGTCATCTCATATTATGATTACGGGTAGTCAATATCCTTTACTTAATATTGAAGGGAATGACACTCGAGAATTTACTGATGCTCTCGGGAATCTAAATTTAGCACTTGAGCAGGTACTCAGCCTTCCTGTCGGTACATATTTAGCATTTCATCAACATATTTTCCATGCGCAAACTGTTCTCAAAGTACATACGACTGAATTAGATGCTTTTGCAGGCGTTGATGCACATCAATCATGCCAAACTTCTATCGAAAATTTTATTGTTCAAGCTGAACATATAGAACGTGCCTCATCATTAACCGTACTGAATTTAATGTTGCAGCCAATCGCAAAAGAACAACTTGCTGCTCAACTCGAAAATTTAATTAAAAACCCACCACACTTCTTGATATTACAAGGGTTTGGAACAGGAAATATTGCAACCAATTCCGAATTATTGAATTTATTCGAAGCATTATATGAACGAGGTTGTGTCGTCATTATTAGTTCACAAGTCGTATTTGGTAAACTTGATCAACGATACGCTGTGAGTTCTTGGATAGAAAATGCCAAAGTATTAATCAATGATTGTCATAGTCATGCGGATTTATATGCAAAAGCATTGCAAATGTATTTAAAATACCCGACTCATGTTCAATGGTTTGAACATTGGAATACAAACTAAGATTGAGGTTTAAGCATGCAACGTTACGCGATCGGTATTGAATTTTGTGGTACTCAATACCGTGGTTGGCAAACTCAACAAGCAGGCGTTGTAAGTGTGCAAGAAACCATCGAAAAGGTACTCAGTAAAATCGCCGACCACCCTGTCACTCTTCATGCTGCTGGGCGGACTGATGCTGGCGTTCATGCAACCAATATGGTCGCACATTTCGATACCACGGCCATTCGTCCCGAACGTGGATGGCTTATGGGAGCAAATAGCCAACTCCCAAAAGACATTTCTATTCAGTGGATCAAATGCATGGATGAAAATTTTCATGCACGTTTTAAAGCAATGGCTCGTCGTTATCGTTATGTAGTATATAACGCCCCCACTCGTCCTGCTTTACTCCACAAGCAAGTAACGCATCTATACCAAGAATTAGATGTGCAAAAAATGATTAAAGCTGCTGCGAAATTTGAAGGCACTCACAATTTTGAGTCATTCAGAGCTGCCGCATGCCAATCCAATCAACCTGTACGACATGTAAAGCATTGTCGTTTATTTGAACATGGTCGCTATTTAGTTTTAGATATTCAAGCCGATGGTTTCTTACACCACATGGTTCGAAATATCATGGGGTGCTTACTTGAGATCGGGCAAGGAATGTATGAGATTGACCATATAGACACAATGTTTGCTGCCGAAGATCGTCGCGCAGCAGGGATTACCGCTCCCGCAGATGGTCTTTATTTTATCCAATCTTATTACCCAGATCAGTTTGATTTACCTCAGCTGCCACTCGGACCTCACTGGTTAAATCTACCCGAATAAAAAAAGCCCTCTTCTTCAGGGCTTTTTCTGATTCAAAAGATTAACGCTGTTTTCTTTTACGATACTCAACAGGGGTTTCATTCGTCCAGCGTTTGAATGCACGATAGAATGTACTTGGTTCTGAAAAGCCTGTTAAATAAACAATCCTTTCAACACTTTCATTGGTATTTGCCAAAAGTTTTTTCGCCAAACGACAACGATAATCTGAGAGGATTTGCTGAAAACTGGTATTCGCCTCGCTAAGCTGAGTTCTTAAACGACGCGGTGTAATGTTGAGCTGGGCTGCAACGGTTTCTAAAGTTGTCTCACCACTTTCCAATGTTGAGCCAATTGCACGACGTACTTCACCCACCAGATCGTAGCGAGCTAATTCTTGCAACTTCTCAATCGCAAGTTGCTCATGTAGTTGTAATAATTCTGGTTCAGCTTGCCATAGTGGATAATCAAGCACAGCCATATCAAAATAAAGACGTGTTTCTTTCTGACCTAAACTGACAGGGCAGCCATACACTCTGAAATACTCATCATCATCAGCGCCTTCATTGAAATTGAAATCAATGAAGATCGGCTGAAATTGTCCTTCGGTAATGAACTTGAAGAAGCGCAAAATACCTGACATCGCACATTCAGAAAAATGACGATTGACTAAATTATCAGGCCAATATTGTTCACCATTGCTTAAATAGCAACGACCATCTTCTATGACTAACTTCGCATCAAACGCATCACTTATCAGACGTTGATAGGCTAAGGCACGTTTAAGCCCCTCACCAAACGTTTCACTACTTATAAATAAGTGTTCAATGACTTGACCACGATATAATGGAAGATGCTCACCTAAATGCAGACCAATATCTGGATCATTACTCACTTCCTGTGCTGCGATCCAAAATGCATTTTGAGCACTTAAAGGGGTTCTGGCATTGGTATCAACTTGATTTAGAGCAACACCTGCTTTTGTTAAAATCTCTTCAGTAGGTAATCCTGCTTTACGAATTGCCTGATAACCAAAGCGCAATACAACCGATGCATCTGTTAACTGACCCACGCAGTGCCCTTCCCTGTAGATACTTTATTATGACAATAAGCGATGATTTTAGATTAACGTTGATTGACCAAACTGACAACACTATTATGCTTCTTTTGTTAAAAAAAAATACAGATTGTTAGACAGTTTTCTCAAAATAAACGTTGCAGCCTTTGCTAAGCCAGCGTCTTGTAAATTTTAAATAAATTGACTATAATTTGCGCCTTTCCAATTTGATCATCAGGTAGGCCATGGCCAATAAAGAGGAACTCATTGAGTTCGAAGGCGTTGTCACCGAAACGCTTCCTAATACGATGTTCCGTGTACGTTTAGAAAACGGTCACGAAGTTATTGCTCACATTTCTGGTAAAATGCGTAAACACTATATCCGTATTTTAACAGGTGACAGTGTTAAAGTTGAAATGACACCTTATGACTTAACTAAGGGTCGTATCACGTACCGTGCACGCTAAGATTAGTGAATGCAAAAAAGCCACATGATTTGTGGCTTTTTTTATATCTATAAATTGCGCTATTCACTCAAACGTGTAGTTTTACAGCCTACTGTCTGACATTCACGTAAACGCTCTAATAGCCAATGATTGCGCTCTTGTGTCGTTGATAAGCGACATTGTACATCTACAGAAACTTGCTGATCATCAGTACATTCAGCATCTCTATAGCGAATCCAAGCAAGTTGTGACTTTTTCAAAATTTTTTGTTGTGTTTCATCTAATTTCAGACGTAATTGCTGGTAGTTCTTATTCAAATCTGCATCAGCACTCGCATAAATCTTATTGGTACAATAAATATCATCATAGGTATTCCGAGCTTTATCACAATTATTTGCCATCGCGAATGTTGATGCCACCCCCAAAATTAAACCTAAGATGATCTTATGCATGAGTTCCTTCCAAACAATTTATTATCCAAATATCTAAGCATATTTCGCAAGAATTGAACATTGCCGACCGATAGACGAGTTTGTATATTTTTGTTTAATGGTTTTAAATAGATAGATGATCATTCATTTAAATACTTGCTCAATAAAGGATGACTTATGCAGTATTACAAGCTATGGATATTAGCAGTATTTATTTTATTACAAGCATGTACCACACCAAATTGGAGATCGGTACAGCTTCAAGATTATTTACAACCCTATATCGGTCAACCAGCAAGCAACATTCAACAAAACTTGAATCTTAGAGAGTTAGGTTTTCAAACATTGAAAGCACCTAAAAAAACCGATGAATATTTAATATTTACGGTGCTACGTCCAATCAATATTCTTGTGCCTATGACACAAAGCATAGGTGGAATAGGACCAACCATGACTGGTACTCGATTAGGATCAATAACAACTAGTCAGCAATCTTATGATGTTAATTTTTACTGTCATATTATTTTTGAATTGGATCAGCAACAAATTGCTCGTTCAATACGTTATGAAGGTAAGGCGTGCTAGCAAAAATTTGCAATAAAAAAACGTAGCGCAAGCTACGTTTTCTATTGAGTTCGATACCGAATTAGTTGAGCGCCGAAACTACAGCCTCACCCATCGCATCTGTTCCAACTTTTGTCATCCCTTCAGACATAATATCTGCTGTACGTAGGCCTTGATCTAAAACTTGACCTACAGCATCTTCTATTGCTTTCGCAGCAGCTTCTTCACGGAATGTGTAACGCAACATCATTGCAACTGAGAGCACTGTTGCAAGCGGATTCGCAACATTTTGACCTGCGATATCAGGTGCTGAACCATGACATGGTTCGTACATCCCCTTACCATTTTCATCTAAAGATGCTGATGGCAACATCCCGATCGAACCAGTAAGCATAGCGGCTTCGTCAGACAAGATATCACCGAATAAATTACCAGTCACAATAACATCAAACTGTTTAGGAGCACGTACCAATTGCATTGCAGCATTATCAACATACATATGAGACAGTTGAATATTTGAATACTGCGCTTGCTGTAAATCAGTGACGGTTTGCTTCCACAATTCAGTGACTTCAAGCACATTAGCTTTATCCACTGAACAAACTTTACCACCACGTAATCCAGCTAATTCGAATGCAACTTTAGCAATACGCTTAATTTCGCTTTCTGAATAAACATCGGTGTTATAACCTTGTTTCTCACCGTTTTCTAATTCACGGATACCACGAGGCTGACCAAAATAAATACCACCCGTTAATTCACGTACAATCAGAATATCTAAACCTGCAACGATTTCTGGTTTCAAGCTAGATGCATCTGCCAATTGTGGATACAAAATCGCTGGACGCAAGTTAGCAAATAAATTGAGTTCACTACGGATTTTTAACAAACCACGTTCAGGACGAATCGAACGCTCAATGCTATCCCACTTAGGACCGCCTACAGCACCCAACAAAATAGCATCTGCTTTTTTAGCCTGTTCACTTGTTACAGCTGGATATGGTTCACCATGTGCATCAATTGCAGAACCACCGAGCAATCCATGTTCCCATGTTAAACCTAAGTTAAATTTATCATTGACCTTAGTTAATACTTTTTCAGCTGCACCAACGATTTCAGGACCAATTCCATCACCCGCTAGAATTAAAATATGCTTAGACATCTATTTTTCCAGTTTCATGTAAGCAGTTACGACACTGCACGTCGATTAAATTTTCTTTTCTACAAACTCACCCAATCCCGTACTGACATCAAATGGACGACAGAAACGGCGGATTGTTCGTTGCTCTTGTAGTAAATCCACACATAAAGGTTCAGGCACAGAAACTTTTAACAAGCTACCTGACTGATGTGCTCTATCTCGGTACATTTTGAAGGTATAGCGCTGGTTAGACTTAAACGCATGAATCACATGAAAGGTTTCGGCACGGTCTGGTGAAATAGGATAATAACGAATCACTACTTCATATTGTTTAGCAGGCACGCTGAGATAAACTTGTTGCTTCCGACTAAACACTGGACCATGTAACCGAACGATTCCTTTTTCCATTGCTTGTGAGCTAATACGACGTGATTTGGGATCCATCACGACAATATCACCTAGTCGTTCAAACTCACAGTTATCAACACCTGAACAATATAAAGTTGCATTTTCCGCTTTGTCTTCTAGTGCATTTTGCGCAATACGAACTTGATCAACTACATTTGGTGCATTCTGACACGCAGTTAAAGTCGTACCGACAAATAAACACAGCAAACTACTGCGAGCGAATTTTCTTTTCATTATTCAAGCCCAGTCCTCATTTCATGCAAACATGCAAGCAAATCGTATTCGCTTGCATGTTAACAAGAGTTCAATCACCGCGCTATGGTTATGTTCAAAATGTCTCCAAGACATCGCTTCATATTTACATTTAAATAATATAGATAGCTAAGCTTGGATCTCTTGAAACACCCATGGGCGTTGTTGTTTTGCCTTTTCTTCGTAACGACGAATATCATCGGCAGCTTGTAATGTTAAGCCAATATCATCCAAACCATTTAATAAGCAGTGCTTACGGAATGGATCAATTTCAAACTTAAACGCCTCTCCATTCGGAGTACGTACTTCTTGTGCAGCTAAATCAATTGTAAGTTGATAAGCTTCTGTTTCAGCGCACTCTTTAAATAACTGATCAACAATCTCTTCAGACAAGATCACCGGCAACATGCCATTTTTGAAACAGTTATTAAAGAAAATATCTGCAAAACTTGGCGCAATTACAGTACGGAAACCATATTCATTTAATGCCCAAGGCGCGTGTTCACGGCTAGAACCACAACCGAAATTAGTACGAGCCAATAGAATTGTTGAACCTTGATAGCGCGGTTTATTTAAAACAAAATCTGGATTCTTAGGACGTTTACTAATGTCCTGCCCCAAATAACCTTCGTCCAAATAACGCAACTCATCAAATAAGTTATCGCCAAAACCTGTGCGCTTAATTGACTTCAAAAACTGTTTTGGAATAATCAAATCCGTATCGACATTGGCACGATCTAAAGGTGCAACAATACCTTGTTCTACAGTGTATTTTTCCATAATTTAGCTCCTTTAGAATGAACGAACATCAACAAAATGACCTGCAATTGCTGCCGCTGCTGCCATTGCTGGACTAACCAAATGAGTACGTCCACCATTACCTTGACGACCTTCAAAATTACGATTTGAAGTCGATGCACAATGTTCACCTGGTTGCAATTTATCAGCATTCATCGCTAAGCACATCGAGCAACCTGGTTCACGCCATTCAAAACCTGCTTCCAAGAAAATCTGATCTAAACCTTCTTGTTCTGCTTGTTGTTTGACTAAGCCAGATCCAGGAACAATCATCGCCTGTTTAATGCTAGCAGCAACTTTACGACCTTTGACAACTTCAGCAGCCGCACGAATATCTTCGATACGTGAGTTTGTACAAGAACCAATAAACACTCGATCTAATTGGATATCTGCCAATGCTTGACCTGCATTTAAGCCCATATATTGATATGCACGTGTCCAATCATTACGTTGCACGTCATCTTTAGCTTGCTCTAAAGTCGGTACTGCTTGTGATACAGGAATCACCATTTCTGGTGAAGTTCCCCAAGACACTTGCGGTTCAATTTCTGCACCGTTTAACTCAACAACAGCATCAAACACTGCATCTGCATCAGAATGCAAAGTATTCCAGTATGCAACTGCTTGATCCCATTGCTCTGCTTGAGGTGCGTAGTTACGACCTTTTACATATTCAATGGTTTTATCATCTACAGCTACCATACCCACGCGTGCGCCAGCCTCGATCGCCATATTACAAACAGTCATACGACCTTCAATCGACATATCACGGAATACTTGACCGCCAAATTCGATTGCGTAACCTGTGCCACCCGCTGTACCGATTTTACCAATAATCGCTAAAACCACGTCTTTTGGAGTGACACCTTTACCTAATACACCATCGACACGAACAAGCATATTCTTCGATTTTTTCTGTACCAAGCATTGAGTCGCTAAAACATGCTCAACTTCAGATGTTCCGATACCATGTGCTAAACAACCGAATGCACCATGCGTAGCCGTGTGAGAATCACCACACACAACAGTCATACCAGGTAATGTTAAACCTTGTTCTGGACCAACAACATGTGCGATACCTTGACGGATATCATTAATACCAAATTCAACGATATTAAAGGTCTTACAGTTATCATCTAAGGTTTGAACTTGGATACGAGAAGTATCATCTTCAATCCCTGCAATGCCTTGTTCACGCTCTTTTTTAGAGGTCGGTACATTGTGGTCAGGTGTTGCAACATTGGCACTTAAACGCCATGGTTGACGTCCTGCAAGCTGTAAACCTTCAAATGCTTGTGGACTAGTCACTTCATGTAATAAATGACGATCAATGTAAATTAAACAAGATCCATCATCACGCTCAGTGACTAAATGATCATCCCATAATTTGTCATATAATGTTTTGCCTGCCATGTCTTCGCTCTCCGTAGTGCTTGCCATAGGACTGGGTATTTGTAATCTTAGCTTGATTATAACAACTGTTTCACATAAATCTAATTTATCATTTTTATAAATTAGCAAACTTTTAGGAATAAAAACTCTTTCAAATGATTCCGGATTTCAAATGAAATATAAGCTTGAATTCTATAAAAAACTAGAAACTAGCAGTCAGATGAAGACTTATCGTTGATTCATTTATAAATCCAATAACGACAAGCTAAAAATTCTTTTTTACAATACAAATGATAATGATTATTATTTAAATAATTAAGATTTAAAATGGTGACTCAGATGGCAAATATTCAAAAATTCGTGATAAATAACCAACGAACTTTAAAAAAAACCTTGAGTTACTACATCATGCACATCACTGTTGCTATGATGGTGGCATATCTAGTGACAGGCAATTTGATCATGGCAGCAACGCTCAGTTTGCTTGAGCCAACAGTGCAAGCCTTTGCATTTTTCTTCCATGAAAAAGTATGGAGTCGTTTCTAGAACCTATCCGTTGCAGACACAACGAATTTAAACGCCTTATGGAAAGCCAATATGAATCTTGCTGCTTTTGAAGCATTTGTGAAAGTGATGGAAACAGGTTCTATTTCAATCGCTGCAGAATTATTATTTATCACTCAACCTGCTGTCACTAAACGTATTCATAGTTTAGAAGATTACTTTGGCGTAAAATTATTTGAGTCAGCAGGTCGTGGTATTCAACCAACACATGCTGCACATTCATTACTTCCAAAAGTAAAAACATGGTTAAATGAATTAGGTGAGATTCACCACACACTTAGCCATGAACAGACTCAGGTGCAAGGTCGCCTTAAAATTGGCACTAGCCATCATATTGGTCTACATCATCTCGCTGAACCACTTAAGAAATTTGTTCAACTTTTTCCTCAAGTCACTTTGGATGTGCATTTTGTCGACTCTGAACAAGCACATGAACAAGTCCTTGCAGGAGAGTTAGAACTTGCCTTTTTAACGTTACCCCCAGCAGGTGATGATCGACTCAGCTACGTGACTATTTGGAATGACCCCTTAGTATTTGTGAGCGCACCTTTTCATCCTTTGGCAAAACAAACTCAACTTAATCTTGAAGATTTGATCGCCTACCCTAGTCTTTTGCCTGCGGCACAAACTTATACGAGTCAAATTACGTTGTCAGAGTTTGAAAAGAATGGTCTAAAACCAAAAATAACCATGAGTAACAACCCTTTAGAATCTATCAGGATGCTTGTGTCAATAGGTTTGGGTTGGTCGGTTTTGCCTAAAACTTTTCTAAACGAAGATTTAAAACAACTCGATTTAAATTTAAAAATGAATCGTCAACTCGGTATGGTTTGGCATCCTGCACGGATTCAATCTAGAGCTGCTGAAGAGCTGATTCAACTGATGAAAAACGATTAAATTTAATCCCCACCACAACTGCTACAACTACTTCCACAACTCGATAATGAGGACGACTGTTCTTGTAAATATTTTGCATAATCTTTAGTCATTTTATCCAAATCAAAGTGTTGTCCATGCTCCCAATTCAAAGCTTGGTCAATTACAAATAATCGAGGCATTTGCGTCGTGTTTCTAGGATTATATCCATGCAACATACAACTATATTTCCATGCTTCAAATAATTGCTTCGCTTGTTGCTCTGGTTGAGTCTCAGCACCATAAGGATGATGATTCAACTCTCGGCCAATAGTCTGAATGCATAATTTTCTATATTGATCAGGATATTCCAACATCTCATGCCATAAGGCATCGACTGCGTTTGAAGGCATTGCATATGCTTGCTGTTGAATTGCATGCAGAGCTAGATAATCTTTAAATCCTGCCTCAATCAGGCGACGTTGCTTTAAACTAATATGCGGGTAGCGTTGTTGTAACGATCGCATAAAAACAGGGTCAAGTTTTATCTCTTGAATCTTTTGTAGTTTTTGTCTTCTGCTTCGAATGATCAGTAAATGGTTAAAGACCAGCAGCATCCATATACTCGGCAAAATCACCCAAGCTGTAAACAGATGTTGTTGCCAACTAAACATCAGTAGAACAATCAAGATGGGCAATATAATCCATCGTATTTTTAAGTGTTGTTGTTGTCGATCTAGTTTCAGTAACGCATCAAGCGTAGGGGAAGTATTTTCTTCCTGATTTATTTTTATTTTCATAGTTTTATCTTAAGAAGAAAAGATGACAGTTATATGACAAAAAACCTCCCAAATGGGAGGCTTTTAACTTGATTATGCAATCTGTAATAAACGGCGAATTTGCTGTGTGATTTGATTCACATCAAGGTTTTGATTTGAAATCGTCATCGTCAATAATTGATCTGAACGGAATGTACGATCAATTTCTAACATGATATGGGTTTGCTGTGCTTCAGCGACGAATGAAACTTCTACCTCATTAAAGCCACTAAACATATGTGAGGATACAAACTCTAACTCCTGATAGCAGCCAATTGTCGATCTAAAGTTTCGAGCTGTAAGCTGTCCTTTTTCGACATCAACAGTAGATAAAACAAAACCACACTGTTGCATCGCTTGTAAAAAGCTTTGCATTGCTGCTGTTGGCAATACTTTTAGATAATCACGATCAGTGGCATCTAAGCCCCAATCAACATCCATATGAGTCTGAATCCAAACTCGCGCACCATTTCTACGACATGCAACTTCTGTAATTGGTGTTTCAAAAGGCAATTGGATACTAAATGGGAAAGAATGAGCCTGATGTGCAGGTAATAAGAATCTCGAATTCACTAACCATTCTTGTAAAATCAAAGGTTGATTAAACTCATGATCACCAGATTCTACTTCTGCCATCGTCATCAATTGTAAATAAAGACCATTAATTTCTTTATCAGAAGATCCCCCTTTGAAACTAATTTCCCCATGCAGTGTCTCACCTGCTTGCAAGTTTGGATTCTGTAAACGTGTTTCTACAGTCACGCCTTGAAGACCCAAACCAGACATAATTTTATTAAACATTTTTCACTAACCTTTCGAATTATTTCATATCATCTGTAGCAGCATACTTATTGTTACAGCGCATCATCTCCAGCGAGCTGAATCTTACCATCAGCAACTTCATTCATAAATTGCTGATAGTCATTTAGATTGCGTTCTGCATAAGCTTCTGCATACGATTGCAATACCTCTACAATCGTACCACCCTCACCGAGATATCCCATCAATACATCAGCATTTCCAGCCTTAGCGTGAGCATGAGCTAAAGCCAAACCACAACTTTCAGCATATTCATAAAAATATTCATCATCCATATCACTCAGATCAACTGAAATTTTCATATCGCGTAATTGGCGTACATGGAAATGTTGATCAAGTGTTGAAGAGAAACCTAGGAAAATATCACTAGCCGCTTGCATGAGTTGCTGACCATGCACTACACGCTCACCCTCATGTATCACTTTGTCCAAAAATAACGGACTAAGAATAGAAGGATTGGCTTCTTTCATTTGTAAAATTAATGGTTCACGATCCGCATCCTGGAATAATGCGATAGCTGATCGTGTCCCAACACTTCCGACTCCGACTACCTTCAACGCTACATCAGTGCGTTGATAACGATCAAAGAGCACTTGGCGATCATATTTCAAAGATTCACGATATTGTTTGAAGAAGATATCTACATCTTTGCTAAATGGTTCATCTGAATTTGGATGCCATAATAATGGCGCATCATCCACGAAATGGCGGAATCCTGTATCTTCATCTTTTTGCGTGAGCTTAGGCAAAACAGAATATGCATTTCTTTTTTGTGCAGAATCAAGATGCTTCGCACGCTTTTTTCTTAGCTTTCGACATTCAGTATTTTCTAACAAGGTACTGGCATCAACTTTTTCGTACCACACTTGTAATGGTGAAAGTTCCGTATTTTCCAGTAGATGGTGACGGTAGCTGTTCAGCATTGTTTTAATTGCTTTTAATCCTACTTTATCTGCTAGATCAATATCACGTGCAGCAATCACAAAGCTAGTGGCTAAACGTTTTAAATCCCATTCAAATGGCGCAACCAAAGTCTCATCAAAATCATTAATACCAAATAATAAGTTACGCTCTGGACTAGCAAAGCCACCAAAATTACTCAAATGACAATCGCCACAAATCTGTTGAAATAAGCCAGAGTTCGACTGCTCCCAAGCTTGATCAAATAACATCAAGGAAGGCATACCACGATAAAAGGTAAATGGTGAAACGCTCATACGTTTTGCACGAATTGGTTTAAGCAATTCTAAACGTCCTTGATTGCTCCAATCATAAATCGTGAGTGCTGTTGTTCCCTTTGGGCGTTCAGATAATTGTGATAGTTGTTCGCGTGGAATTTTTTTCCGTTGAGCTTTACCTAATTTAAAGCCTTCGCTTTTATTGAGTAATTTCCCCTGATAACTATGACGTGTCAAATCAATCGTTTCATCATTCCAAAGTTGTTTTGGTAATTTAATTTGTGGTGTTTTTGGCATTATCCCCTCATCATTTTTTAAGTAAAATTTTATATTCTTATAATCTTGATACCAGCTTAATTCAATGTTTTTATTCAATATCATCTTTATCAAAAATAAAAAAATAGACGTCATTACAACGTCTATTTTTAAACAACTAAATTCAGAAACTTAAATCGACCAGTCTTGAATGTCCCAATCCTGTTCTTTTGCCAATTTTTCTAAGCGGTCATCAGGATTTACCGCAATTGCATGAGTTGCATACTCAAGTAAGAACCGATCATTAATCGAATCAGAATATGCCCATGAGTCAGCTACTGTTCGCCCAGCCAACCACTGATCCAAACGTGCAAGCTTGCCTTTTTGATAACAAGGAATTCCAGTCACTTTACCGGTATATTTCCCGTCTACAACTTCAGCATTTGTCGCAATAATTTCAGTAATACCAAATTCACGAAAAATCGGTGCAGTAATAAAATCACTTGTCGCAGTTATCCCGACAATCGCATGTCCTAAATCTTGATGTTTTTTGATTGCATCAAAACCTTTAGGGCGCATTTTAGGACGAATAACTTTCTGCATAAACAACTGATGTAACTCAGTTAAATAAGTATTGTCATGCTGAGTTAAAAATTGGAATACAAATTCATTGTAGGCAATCGGATCAAGTTGTCCAGCTTTATAATCTTCATAGAATTTGTCATTCATTTGACGATGATGAACTGGATCTACCAAACCTTCATTGACCAAAAATTCACCCCAAGAATGGTCAGAGTCAGTATTTAACAGGGTATGATCTAAATCAAACAAAGCCAATTGCATAGAATTTCTCGTTTAAACTGAAAATTAAGAAAAAAAATGTAAATCTATCTCCGCTAGTCGATAGAAATTCGTTAAGATCATAGCAATTTTAAACATTTTACTTTGACCTTTTTCGAGTTGGACGTGAAGAGTGACTGTCCCCGAGATCAAAGTCAACGATATAGACAAAATTTAGGTAGCCAAATGATCGACTCAGAAGGTTTCCGACCCAACGTCGGGATCATTTTGGCAAACGATGACGGACAAGTCTTATGGGCAAAGCGCATTGGTCACAATGCTTGGCAATTTCCACAAGGAGGTATCCAGTTTGGAGAAACCCCTGAACAGGCACTTTATCGTGAACTGAGAGAAGAAGTCGGCTTATTGCCCGAACACGTCCAGATTATAGCGCAAACTAAAGGTTGGCTGCGTTATCGTTTGCCACATCGGTACATTCGGTCAGATTCAGATCCCGTATGTATTGGACAAAAACAAAAGTGGTTTTTACTGAAGTTAACGGCATCGCCGCATCATATTCAGTTAAACCTATCCGACCCACCCGAATTTGATGAATGGCAATGGGTGAGTTATTGGTATCCATTAGGTCAAGTGGTGAATTTCAAACGTGATGTTTACCGTAAAGCCATGATGGAGTTGTGTTTGCAACTACCACAACGCTAAACATCAATAAATCATCACTTTAAGCAATGATTTTTGACTAGAGAGCTGTTATAACTAGGTTCATAACGATTTATAAATTGGAGTAAACATCCATGTCAAACATGCAACTCGACACGCTTAGACGCATTGTGCAAGAAATCAATGCGTCCGTCAGTTTGCATGACTCCTTGGACATTATGGTCAACCATGTGGCTGAGGCGATGCATGTAGATGTTTGCTCGATTTACCTATTGGATGAACGTAATAAACGCTATGTGTTGATGGCTTCAAAAGGTCTTAAACCTGAAGCAGTTGGACATGTCTCATTAAATATTGGTGAGGGTCTGGTCGGCTTAGTTGGACAACGCGAAGAAATCGTTAACCTTGACAATGCTCCTAAGCATGACCGATTTGCTTATTTACCTGAAACAGGTGAAGAGCTATTTAACTCATTCCTTGGCGTACCAGTCATGTATCGCCGTAAGGTTATGGGCGTTTTAGTTGTTCAAAATAAAGAACCTCAAGACTTTAGTGAAGCAGCTGAATCATTCCTCGTGACGCTTTGTGCTCAGCTTTCTGGCGTAATTGCACATGCACATGCCGTTGGTAATATTGATGTTTTCCGTAAGCCTACTAGTGGCTCAACATACAAAACGTTCCAAGGTGTTTCAGGTGCAGGCGGTGTCGCGCTAGGACGTGCAATTGTGCTCTACCCCCCTGCTGATCTTACGGTAATTCCAGATCGAGAAGCAGAAGATATTAGTGAGGAGCTTGAACTTCTTGATCAAGCGATTGCCTCTGTACGTAAGGAAATTCAATCCTTAGATGAAAAAATGCAAGACTCACTCATGTCTGAAGAACGTGCTTTATTTAGTGTGTTCTTGAGAATGTTAGATGAAAATGCATTACCAAGTGAAATTAAAGACCACATTCGAGCAGGAAGTTGGGCACAAGGTGCTGTCCGTAAAGTTATTGATAAACATATTGCGTTGTTTGCGCAAATGGAAGATGACTATCTGCGTGAACGTGTTTCAGATTTAAAAGACTTAGGTCGTCGAATTTTGGCATGTTTGCAAGAAGCCGATTCGAGTCATCGAGAGCTAAGCCCTGACAGCATCCTGATTGGTGAAGAAATCAGTACGGCTGCTCTGGTTGAATTACCTGTTGATAATATTGCGGCAATCGTTACTTCTGAAGGTGCTGCCAATTCACATATGGTGATCGTGGCTCGTGCGCTTGGTATTCCAACAGTTGTTGGCGTCACTGAATTACCAATCACCACACTTGATGACATTGAAATGATCGTCGATGCTTATCAAGGTCGAGTTTTCGTTAATCCGCCACGTCGATTGCGCCAACGATATAAAGAAGTCCAAAAAGAAGAAGAACAAATTGCGAAAGACTTAAAGCAATATGAAACCAAGGATGCAATTACCCCTGATGGTGTATCAATTCCTCTATTCGTCAACACAGGTTTGATGATTGATGTTGTCCGTGGTGTGCAACGTGGTGCAAAAGGTGTCGGACTATACCGTAGTGAAATTCCTTTTATGCTTCGTGAGCGCTTTCCAGGTGAAGAAGAACAACGTGCTATCTATCGTCAACAGCTAAGCCACTTTGCAAATAAGCCAGTGATTATGCGTACCCTCGATATTGGTGCGGATAAAGACTTGCCTTATTTCAGCATTGAAGAAGAAAACTCAGCTTTAGGTTGGCGTGGTTTGCGTTTTACCTTAGACCATCCTGAGATTTTCTCTGCACAGATTCGCGCGATGTTAAAAGCGAGTATTGGTCTAAATAACTTACATATTTTATTGCCGATGGTGACAAGTGTCAGTGAAGTTGAGGAAGTTCTTTATTTATTGGAACGTGATTGGATTGCGGTTCAAGAAGAAGAACAAGTTAAAATCACTCGACCAAAAATCGGGATTATGGTCGAAGTACCAAGCGTCCTCTTTCAAATCAGTGAATTTGCCGAGCTAGTTGATTTCTTCTCTGTCGGTTCTAACGATTTGACCCAGTACTTACTTGCAGTCGATCGAAACAACCCTCATGTTGCAAACGTTTATTCGCATTTTCATCCATCAGTTTTGCGTGCATTAAGTCGTTTAGTTGAAGACTGCCACATCCATCAAAAACCCGTCAGTGTGTGCGGTGAAATGGCAGGTGATCCTTTATCTGCGATTTTATTGATGGCGATGGGCTTTAATACGCTTTCAATGAGTTCAAGTAATATCTTGCGTGTTCGAAAAGCAATTTGTCATGTTCCAATGAGCGATGCCAAACAACTTTTGGATGAAGTACTGAAAATGAATAATCCACTGATTGTAAAAAGTTGGTTAGAACATTATTTCAGAACACATGGTTTAGCTGACATGGTGAAATCAAATCGTATGTTGAATGCTTAAATCAATACACAAAAAACAAAAAGGATGATCTGATTGGATCATCCTTTTTCTTTGAAAGAATAAAATAGTTAAACGCTTCAAAACATATCCCTATGTTCCTATTCAGAAGATTCACTATTATTGGCGATCACGTAAAAGTACTTGTTGTTTACCTGCACCCAAGCTTACGCGTGGAAACTGTCGATCGTAATCAATCATAATTGTATCTTTAGTCACTGGATTAGCTGCGTCAGCTTCCCAAGTAAAATAATAAGTGAGCTCTGTATTGTCCTTCACAGCGGGTTGAATAAGCTCACGATGCTTCTGAGGAATAGCAAATTCAACCGTAAACGGAATCTGCGAAACCTGAACCTTTTTGTCTTGAATCAAAGTGGCAGGTGCATCAGCCATACGTTTTTCTAAAGCATACAAACGCACTGTACCTTGTTGTTGTGGGACTTTATATGAACTATTCCCAACAAACTCAACTGAGAGTAAATTTGAATTGCTTGCTTACCGCTCCTGACTTTGAGGAGATGAAACACATCCCGTTAGAATAGTTATTGTTAAACCAACACCAAACGCAACTTTCTTCATTTGCTATTCCCAATCATTTCATTTATCCGAAAATAACATAAAATTTTGCCAAATCCCGTTTGCTTACAGACCATCAACAGAGTCTAAGAAACTCGATGCATTGAGCAAAATTTACAGAACTACTACATGAAAATTGTTATGCATTGATGGATTTAAAGCGATTTATAATTATGAACTTTAGATAAACTATATCTACTCTCCCTAAAAAACAGAAATTGTAAATATCTATTTTTAAATGATTTTTATAAAAAAATAACAAATATCATCTCTACACTTCGGCATTTCAAGTTTAAGATTTAATCAGCTTCAATCGAATAAAGCATTTAAGACATCAACTTTAATCCATTGGAAAAAAAGGTTTCACAAACCTAGAGTAAAAGTACAAAGAGTGTGAATTGATTCATATGCAATCAAATTTAGGCATCACCCAGATCGATACCCAATTTGTGTAAAGGATCTTTAAAGCATTCATCATTTTGAACGGTAAATAGTAAAAGTGACTTCGCTCACAGGTCACTTTGCTGGAGAAAGATCATGAGCCAAGACAATAAAGTACAATCAAATACAACGACTTCAGGACAATGTCCTGTCATTCATGGTGGTAATACCGAGGTTCATGGTGGACCAATGGCATGGTGGCCAAATGCACTAAACCTCGACATTTTGCATCAACATGATAAGAAAACTGATCCCATGGATCCTGATTTCGATTACGCAAAAGCATTTTCTGAACTTGATCTAGAAGCCGTTAAACAAGACTTACGTGAATTGATTAATACCAGTCAAGACTGGTGGCCAGCCGATTGGGGCAGTTATGTTGGCATGATGGTTCGTACCGCTTGGCATCTTGCAGGTAGCTATCGTAAACAGGATGGTCGCGGTGGAGCGAACACAGGTAATCAACGTTTTGCTCCTCTTAATAGCTGGCCAGACAATGTCAACACAGATAAAGGTCGCCGTTTGCTTTGGCCAATTAAACGTAAATATGGCAACAAAATCTCATGGGGCGATTTAATCGTACTAGCTGGTACAGTAGCTTATGAAGTTGCTGGGTTGAAAACTTTTGGTTTTGCTGGTGGTCGCGTCGACATTTGGGCACCTGAAAAAGACGTGTACTGGGGAAGCGAGAAAAAATGGTTGGATGCAACCAAAAATCGTTATGAAAATGATCAAGATCGTACTTCATTAGAGAATCCACTTGCAGCTGTACAAATGGGTTTAATTTACGTAAATCCTGAAGGTGTTGATGGTGTACCTGATCCACTGAAAACAGCTCAAGATATGCGCACCACATTTGACCGTATGGGAATGGATGATGAAGAAACAGTCGCATTAACAGCTGGTGGTCATACTGTTGGTAAAGCACACGGTAATGGTAAAGCAGAAAATCTAGGTGCTGATGTTGAAGGCGCTGATGTCGAGTTCCAAGGTTTAGGTTGGCACAACTCTGAAGGTACGGGTAATGGTGCAAATACCATGGTCAGTGGAATCGAAGGCGCTTGGACAACACATCCAACCAAATGGGACAATGAATTCTTCTATTTATTATTTACCTATGATTGGGAACTTCGTAAAAGCCCTGCAGGTGCTCATCAATGGGAACCGATTAATATTAAAGAAGAAGATAAACCTGTTGATGCCCACAATCCGAATATTCGCCGAAACCCGATCATGACTGATGCCGATATGGCACTCAAAATTGATCCAGAATATCGTAAAATTTCTGAACGTTTCTATCGCGATCCAGCTTATTTGGCTGAAGTATTCTCTCGTGCATGGTTTAAGTTAACCCACCGTGATATGGGGCCAAAAAGCCGTTATTTAGGACCTGATGTTCCACAAGAAGATTTAATTTGGCAAGATCCTATCCCAACAGTGGATTACACTTTGACAGATAGTGAAATTGCAGAACTTAAAGCGAAGTTACTTGCAAGTGGGCTCTCTGCTTCAGATCTTATTACAACAGCATGGGACAGCGCGCGTACCTATCGTGGTTCGGACTTCCGTGGTGGTGCAAATGGTGCACGTATCCGTTTAGCTCCGCAGAAAGATTGGGTAGCTAACGAACCAGAACGTTTACAAAGAGTCCTTTCAGTTTTAGAGTCAATTCAAGCGAGTTTGGCTAAAAAAGTGAGCCTTGCAGATCTGATCGTACTTGGTGGTACTGCTGCGGTCGAACAAGCCGCTCATAAAGCAGGTGTCAACATCACTGTACCATTCGCTGCAGGTCGTGGCGATGCGACAGCTGAACAAACTGATGTTTACTCTTTTGAGCCATTAGAACCATTGCATGATGGTTTCCGTAATTGGCAGAAACAACACTATGATGTAACGCCTGAAGAGTTGTTGTTAGATCAGGCTCAACTCTTAGGTTTAACAGCACCTGAAATGACCGTATTGATCGGTGGTATGCGTGTGTTAGGTGCAAATTATGGCGATAATCCTCAAGGTGTATTGACCGATCGAGTAGGTGTTCTGAGCAATGACTTTTTTGTGAATTTGACAGACATGAAATACAACTG
>NZ_MELG01000081.1:69532-83587 GCF_001767535.1 Acinetobacter sp. GWC1_38_13
AACTGGTCGAAATAGTTACAACATCGTTGAACGTGACGCAGGTACAGTTAAATGGACTGCAAGTCGTGTTGACTTAGTCTTCGGTTCGAACTCGATTTTACGTGCCTATTCTGAAGTCTACGCTCAAGATGACAATAAAGAAAAGTTCGTTAAAGACTTTGTGAAAGCTTGGGTAAAAGTGATGAATGCAGATCGATTTGATCTTGCCTAAATCCTCTTAAAATGAAGAAATGAAGAACCTTTTATGGTTCTTCATTTTTTTATGCTGGATTTTGAACTATGATCACAACAATGAATCAGGAAAATAATAACAATGACTACTTCACTCGATCATATAATCCAAACCAATAGCATCATCTTGTTTGATGCTCATTGTGTATTATGCTCCGCATGGGCAAATTTCATGGTAAAAAATGATCCTCAACTTCAATTCAAGTTAGCATCAGTTCAGTCACCAATAGGTCAACGTATTTTAACGATATATCAACTTCCTACTGATCATTTTGAAACAATGGTATTAGTAGAGCGTGGAAAACTGTATACAGAATCAACTGCTTTTATCAGAATCATTAAGCACTTATCTTTTCCATATTCAACACTTCAGTACACTCAGTTTATTCCCAAAGTGATCCGAGATTTTGGATACCGACGAATTGCGCTCAACCGTTATCGTCTTTTTGGCAAGACTGAACAATGCTACAGAATGACACCTGAAATCGCGGCGCATTTTTTAACTGATGATATGGTCTCATGAATAAATTAATCCAAACCCATCAACGCATTTTGAAGTTCAGTCAATGGATGATTGCCTTGCTATGGATTTATCAGGGTTTATTTCCAAAATTGATTTTTAAAGTAGAGGATGAACAATACATTTGGCAATACATGGGCTTAACTTCAGAGTATATCTTCTGGATCATTTCACTTTCAGGGATCGCTGAAATTATCTTCGGTTTTATGTTTTTATTGTTTACGCAGCGATATTTACACTGGCTAAATATTATCAGTTTGATTGGGTTATTTTTTTTCGTTTTATTGATCTACCCAAACCGAATTTACCAAGCATTTAATCCTGTCGTCATGAATCTCGGATTGATTAGCCTTTCAATTATTGCATTGTGGTGTATTGATGTCCTCAAACAGATCAAGCACGAATAAAATGTCCTTCTCTTATACAATAAAATGGATTGACCAATTTTGACGAGGACTTCATTGCTTGTTGCAACTCATGTTCAGGTGCATCACGGTCTTCATCGGTGAGCTGGAAAGTTCGATAGTGAATCGCCAATGATCGGTGGGCATGTAGATCTAAGTGTGCATGAAAAGCATCTTGTGGATTCATATGAACAAAGCGCATCAATTGACGTGGTTCATAAGCCCCTATTGGTAATAGCGCTACACGGGCATCGCCATAACGCTCATGAATCTTTTTAAAATGTGGGGAATATCCCGTATCACCAGCAAAGAAACAATGTCCTGTTTTTGCCAATAATGAAAAGCCACCCCATAAGGCCCTATTTTGATCACGCACGCCACGACCAGAGGCATGCTGTGCAGGTGTATAAGCAATTTTTAATTCATCATGAAAAGGAATTTCTTGCCACCAATCCATCTCAATAACATGAAAGTGTTTAGGCAAATAATATCCATTACCAAGCCCAGTATAGATCGGCATCGCAAATTTTTGATGTAACCACTCTAAACTGGCTAAATCCATATGGTCATAATGGTTATGACTTAACAACACACCATGAATCCAAGGCAAGTGTTCCAAAGCAATACCTGCAGGGCAAACACGTTGCGGACCATGCCCCTGCTGAGGACTCACATACTCACACCAAACGGGATCCGTCAGGAAATTGTAACGACCGATTTGGATCAATACCGTTGCATGCCCTACGAACCAAATTTTCCAGTCATTTAAATCAGCATGTGGTCGATTTTGAGGTAACTCAAGCATCTGATTTCGTAGATTTTGCTCGTGATATCGATCAACGTTCCACGTATATGACTTCCGTGTTGCAAGCCATTTAAACAAGCGTGTTCGATCAAATGGTGGATCACGTTTTTCAATATTATAAAAACGATCAAAACCACAATGGTCAGAAGCCTCATGAGGAAATGGTGGTTTCCCAAAAGTATGGCTCAAGCAAGATTGGGTCGGCAATTGGTAAGTTAATGTCGGCTTATCTTTCATGTACTTCTTCTATAGTGGAATTTAATCATCTCAAGCAGCGATGGTGATCTATTTATCAGATAAATAGCTTTCTACTTTAACGTTTTCCATCTCACGTGAATGTATCAATTTTGAGAAGTTTGAATGCATTTCAATTCATGCACTTTAGTCCTCGTAGAACCCATTTAGTTATGCTGATTTTCACCTAATGAGTCAACATAAATTTATATAAAGGTTCAATTTTTTATCATGATCAGATTAAGTCACAATTTTAGGTTTTTAATACATTTTTTCTATCTCAAAACTGAGCACATCGGTCATAAAAACAGCTATGATATAGTCTTACGCTAGTTTCACCCGTTATCAATCTTTCTAAAACTAGAATAAGGCACATTTGGATTCGTCTTATGGAATTACGACATTTACGTTACTTCATCACCGTTGCCGAAGAGCTAAGTTTTAGTAAAGCAGCAATTAAGCTTCATACAGCACAGCCATCTTTAAGCCAACAAATCAAGGATTTAGAGGATGAAATTGGTGTTCAATTATTTCATAGAACCAAACGAAAAGTAGAATTGACAGATGAAGGTCATGTTTTTCTAGAGCAGGCACGTTTAACGATCACTCAAGCAGATAAAGCAGTGACAATGGCGCGACAAGTTGCTGCTGCAAAAGTTCAATGTCTTAGAATTGGATTCGTTCCTTCAGCAGAAATCCGTATTTTTCCTTATATTTTGCCACGTTTACGCGTGAAAATTCCAAAACTACAAATTTGTACACTCAATCTAAAAGAAACTGACCAAATCACTGAATTAAAAAAAGGTGATTTAGACATTATTTTTATTAATCAAGATTTTCAAAATGATACTTTTGCCAGTCAGTTAGTTTTGAAAGAGCCTCTTGTATTTATGCTCCCGAAACAACATCCTTTTGCTAAATTTGAAGAAATTAAACTTGAGCAATTAAAAGAGTTAGAGTTAACCATCCTTTCTAATAAATTGTCACAGCCCTTATCGAAAACGATTTTGCAATATATTGAATTTAATAAAATTCAGTTCAAAACCATCCATGAAACCAATCATATAGTGGATTGCATTCAAGCGGTAAACTCGGGTGTGAGCTGTGCAATTCTGCCATCCTACATGGAAGCCCTAGCGACTGATCAAGTCATTGTAAAACCCTTAGCCAAGCCATTGCCCAGTTTGGATGTATTTATGGCGTTTAATAAAAATCCCCCCAATCAAGCGACCGAACAATTTTTGGAAGAGATTAGGCAAGTATTTGCACTTGATCAATTTGCACTTTATGCAAGCTGAAAAAATAAAAAAAGCCGAGTTGTCGGCTTTTTTGATGTTTGGGCTTAAGCATTACTAAAGAATTCAGCAAACTTCTGATAACTTGGGCGCTGACTAACATTCTGTAAATATCGTTCAATAGCAGGATGCGACTGTACTTCACCCATTTTCAACTGCCAAAATAACATTGCTGCAACTAACACATCAGCAGCGGTGAATTGTTCTCCACATAAAAAAGGAGCTGCTTCATTCAATCCAACCACAAAGGCATGATAAGCATCTTGGTAGTCACCATAACCAATCGAAGATTTCTGCTCAGGTGTAACCTCATTTATACCCAACATTCGATCTGTCGCTGCCGCTTCCCATGGCCCTGAGATAAAGAACAACCAACGATAATATAAACCTCGTTTGGGATCGTTGAGTGCAGGTGCTAGTCCTTTATCTATAAATTTATCAGCTAAATAAGCACATATTGCACCCAATTCATAAATAACAATGTCACCATCAACCAAAACAGGTACTTTACCAAAAGGATTCATCTGCAAATATTCTGGTGTTTTCATTTCAGTTTTAAATGCAACCTCAATACGCTCGCATTCAATTCCGAGTTCTAGTAGTAGCCAATCCACGACCACACCGCGTGAAAAACTATTGGTATAAAGTTTAAGTGCCATTTTTGTATTTCCTTGTTTATTGGTTTTATTTAAATTTAATCGCTTTGATTGTCAGTTTTTGTCAGTAGTCGATTCACACACTTCTTGAACCCACCATTGTTGAAATAATTGCTGTTTGAATTGTGGATAATGGACTTGGGTCAAACTTAACTCACGTATTCTATCGATACGAAAGTGTCTAAACCCTTCGCGTAACTCACACCATGCTGCTAACACAATACGATCATTAAAATATCCTAAAGCAAAAGGCCAAAGCATTCTTGTACTTATTCGTTGTTGCTCATCTGCATAATCCACGAGGATTTTTACTTGTTGGCGGATAGCTAAACGCACTTGCTCAACGAGCATTTCATCGACAGGCAACCATGTATTAATCGACCTTAAGGTCGTCTGCTCTAGCAAATGCTGACAGTGCTGAGGTAAAACTGCATTCAGTTTAGCTAACACGGAGGTTGATGCCGCTTTCAGTGCTTGATCAGGAATGTCTTTTAACCAATTCAACGCAAGAAAAATTGCTTCAATTTCAGTTTCATTTAAAGTCATTGGCGGCAAAAGAAAATCTTCTTTTAGCTGGAATCCCAGTCCTGCCGAAGCATCAATACTGACGCCTTGCTCACGTAGTGTTTCAATATCTCGATATAAAGTGCGTTGGCTAACCTCAAGACGTTCGGCTAGCGCCTGTGCAGTAACAGGATAACGGTATTCTCTAAGCAGTTGTAATAAATGAAGTAAACGAATGGAACGACTCATACTTTCCCTATTTTTATTATTGAAGATAGGGATTGATCAATCCCTATCTGTGTCGTCTCAAATGATTTTTGTTGTTTAACTTTCAGTTAAAGCAAACTCAGCTAAGTGATTGCGCAAATACTGATGCAACTCCGCCACATCATTTGCAATCGTCAAAGGTTGATACTGCACTAATGTTTCAACAGTATGCACTCCATAACTCACCCCAATTCGAGGCATGCCAATATTTTGAGCCATCTCAAGATCATAACTGGTATCACCTACCATAATTGCAGATTCAGCAGCCACATCCATTTCCGTGAGTATTTCTTGCAACATCAGCGGATCTGGTTTTGACTTAGTTTCACTAGCTGCGCGGGTAATATCAAAAATATGATGACTATTGGTTTGGCTCAAAACTCGATCTAAACCTTTACGACTTTTACCAGTCGCCACAGCAAGTTTTAAACCTTGTTGTTTTAACTCTAGCAAAAGTTCAGCAACACCCGTAAACCAAGCATCACCTTTTGAGTTGGCAACATAATGATCTGCATAGCATTGCAAAATATCTTGCTGCAAATGCGGTACCTGTGGAAATAAAATTTGCATGACTTCAGGTAAGCCTAAACCAATAATACTTTTTGCAGCATCATCGGTAAGCGGTTGTTCAAACTGCTGTGCTGCGTATTGCAGACTTGCCACGATTTGCCCAACCGAGTCAAACAACGTCCCATCCCAATCAAAAATGACTAATTCAACATTCTGACTCATTTTTGCTTTCTCAACTCATTAATCACCTGTTGCATATCTTCAGGCATTGGTGCTTCGATGGTTGGGTAGTTCGGAATATCTAAGCGCATTGCATGCAAGCATAAACGGCGTGCTTCAGGACCTGTATAAGCTGTATTGTGACCATACTTATCATCCCCAATCAAAGGATGCCCGATACTTAGACCATGTACACGAATTTGATGTGTACGACCTGACAATGGTGAAGCGTGGACTAATGTTGCGGCTTTAAATCGCTCAATCACCTTCCATTCCGTCTTGCTAGGTTTACCTTCTTTAGTGACACGGACACGTCGCTCACCATTCGCAAGTTCATAACGAAGCAAAGGCGCATCAATCAATTGCTGATCCAAACTCACTTGCCCTTTGACGATTGCTGCATAGGTCTTCTTAATCTTATGCTCACGCAATAGATCCTGAAGTAACTTGAGGGTACTTCGCTTCTTACTAATCATCACTAGACCTGAGGTATCACGGTCAATACGATGAATCAATTCTAAATATTTTTTGCCTGTCGCAGCACGCATGGCTTCAATCAAGCCATATGCAACCCCGCTACCACCATGAACGGCAATACCAGATGGTTTATTCACCACTAATAAGCCTTCATCTTCGTAAACCACTCGACCGAGTAAACTTTGCGCTACACCATCACTCACAGGTGCATCGGTTTCATCTTTTTGTTCATAACGAATCGGCGCAACTCGAATTTGGTCACCAATACTCAGTCGTGTTTCTGCTTTTATTCTTTTTTTGTTGACACGAACCTGTCCTTCACGAATCAAACGATAGATTCGACTTTTAGGAACACCTTTTAATCGGGTAAATAAAAAATTATCGATTCGCTGCCCTTCTTGATGCTCATCCACGTCAAACCAAGTGACACTTTGCCATTGTTGTGTAGAATTCATACGTTCGATTCATCCAAGATTTGCTAAATACGATTAAAAAATGATCATTTAGCTAAGTTATTTCACAAGAAACCTAAACTTAGCCCATAGGCAGATGCCGCAAGGTTTGATATATTCAGCGCACGGATACCACCGTAAGTGAGCATCAAATCAGAAATTTTATTTAGATAAAATTTTAAATCGATGAGATCTTCACCAACAACTCGGATAGGTCCTAAAGAATTATGCCGACGCCGAAGGCTTATTATATCGGCAAAATGACAAACTGTTGCGTTTAATTGTGCATCAGCACATGCAGTTTGCTCAGAAAAAATATGTCGCCAGCAATTTGTTGGTTATTAAACGTAAACTGATCCACATCAGACAATTTGCTCCCTGATGTCGCATTCAGGCTAAAGCGTTGATGCATTGGAACTGCTAAGCAGTGATACGATGATCATTCCGTATCAAGACTTCCAGATGGATCGACTTCAATGCTTAATGACAGTGAAAGTCACCATCCAATGCACCGCTCACCCGCCAGTGAAGCGTACAGGAAACTTTGATTATGTCGGGGTCTTACCATATTTCTCAGATGCAAGACAGAGATGAAATATCAACAGACCAAAGATAGAAGCAGTATTGCCAACATCGAAACAACCGTATCAAAGCCCAAACTGGAAATTTACAGTCAGTGGTTTCAGAGCTTCGCAAATAAAAGTAGCCTCTGAGTCTTGATCGCGTCAATTTGATGTTTGCTCAAAAGTATTGAGCTTGTTGTTTTTGTGCATCACTATTAGGTGTCACACCCATGAAACGTATGTTGATTAATGCAACCCACGCCGAAGAAGTTCGCGTTGCACTTATCACTGGTAATCGCCTTTACGATTTCGATTTAGAAAACCGTACTCGTGAACAAAAAAAATCAAACATCTACAAAGGTCACGTCACTCGCGTTGAACCATCTTTAGAAGCGGTTTTCGTCGAGTATGGCGCTCAGCGTCAAGGTTTCCTTTCAATGCGAGAGATTGCAAACTCGTATTTCAAAGCAGATCCTCGTCAAACTTCTAACATTCGTGAACTAATCACTGAAGGTACTGAACTACTCGTTCAAGTTGAGAAAGAAGAGCGTGGCAACAAAGGTGCTGCCCTCTCTACCTTTATTTCTCTTGCAGGTCGTTATTTAGTTCTTATGCCAAACAACCCGAAAGGTGGTGGTATCAGCCGTCAAATTTCAGGTTCTGTGCGTGAAGAGCTAAAAGAAATTTTATCTTCTCTAAATGTACCTCGTGGCATGAGCGTGATTGTTCGTACCGCAGGTATCGGTCGCACCCAAGAAGAACTTCAACTGGATTTACAACATTTGTTGGATCTTTGGGCTCAAATTCAAAGCTCTGCAAGTTCAGGTCCATCACCAATGCTTGTTCATCAAGAAGCGGGTGTAGTGACGCGTGCTATTCGTGATTACTTACGTGATGACGTTGCAGAAATCTTGATTGATAGCGAGCAGGCATATAACGAAGCGTATAACTTTGTTAAAGCAGTAATGCCACGTCAGCTTGATAAGTTAAAAACTTATACCTTGAATGAGCCTTTATTTGCTCACTTCGGGATTGAAAGTCAAATCCAAACCGCTTATGAACGTGAAGTAAAACTTCCTTCAGGTGGTTCAATTGTGATTGATCAAACTGAAGCTTTAGTTTCAATTGATATTAACTCAGCGAAATCAACGCGTGGTCACGATGTTGAAGAAACTGCATTAAATACCAATTTAGAAGCAGCTGAAGAAATTGCGCGTCAACTTCGCTTACGTGATATTGGCGGTTTAGTTGTGATCGATTTCATCGACATGACCAAAGATCGCAACCAACGTATGGTTGAAGCGAAATTACGTGAAGCGACACAAAGCGATCGTGCACGTATCCAGTTCGGTCAACTTTCACGTTTTGGTCTGATGGAAATGAGCCGTCAGCGCTTACGTCCTTCTTTAGAAGAAGCGACAGGTTATGTGTGCCCACGCTGTCATGGCACAGGAATGGTTCGTGACTTACGTTCACTTTCACTTTCGATTATGCGTAAAGTTGAAGAAATTGCTTTACGTGAACGCCAAGGTGAAGTTCAAGTTGAAGTACCTGTTGAAATCGCTGCGTTCTTATTGAATGAAAAGCGTCACAGCCTGGTTTATCTTGAACAAACTTCAAATGTACGTGTCACTGTGTTGCCTCACCCGCACTTGGAAACACCACATTATCAAATCCAGTTCAATCCAGATGGCTTTGCCCCATCTAGCTATGAACGTACTGAAGCAACTCGTTCAAGTGAAAAAGAACTTGGTTATGAGTCTTCTGATTGGCATTTAGAAGAAGCAGATCACAGCCATCCAGCTGCTGCTGCACAAAATGCAACAGCACCACAAAAGAAAGCCCATCAAGCTCAAGCTGCGCAAGCAAAACCAGCTCAAGCCACTGTACAGAAATCAGCAAGTCCTTGTGCTTGGTTAGAGAACTTATTTGTTCAAAAACAAGCTCAAACTACTGATCAATCTCGTTCTGCACAAAATGCTGCTGCTGCGATTGAGCAAATGATCAATAACGGCGCAGTAAGTCGTGGTCAGTTTGGACAAGTGAATATCCCTGCTCCTGCAGCTGTAGAAACACCTGCTCCTGCAAGCAATAACGCTTATATTTCACAAGCACCAGCAAAACAAGAAGCACGTGAAACATTTGAAAAAGACGAAAAATCTCATCGTCCTAATCAAAACCAGAAGAAGCGCAAACATAAAGAACAACGTGAGCAACACTCACATGCACATGAACCACAAAATCAAGTGCATGAAGAAGTGACTCAAGTTTCACGTCATGAACAACGTCAAGAACAACGTGATCAAAAACGCCAGCAAAAGCGTCATCAACCTCAAGAAGCTCAGCAGCAACATCAAGAAACTGCAGTGAATGAGTCTGCGCCTTTGCCACGTCGTGATCGCAACAATCAACAGCGTCCGAACCGACCAAACCGTCATCGTGACCAAAGTGTTTTAAATGAAACTCCAGTAGTAACAGCTGAAGAGGCAGTTAATCCACAACAAGTAAAAGTGGACGTTGTTGATGCACCACGTGCGGAAGCGATGAACACGGCATTGATCGTAAATATTGATCAAGGTCAAAGTGAAATCGTTGCAATTAATGCAGAAAAAGCACCGTTAGATGTGCCTCACACTGAGTCTGTAAAAGCTGTAATTGCGACAGCAGAAACAGTTGAGCCAACTCAAGCGGCACAGCCAGAAGTTGAAGAAACTGCTGTTGTTGAGCCATCAACTCAAGTAGCGCCTGTAAAACGTGCAAGTAACGATCCTCGTTCACGTCGCCGTTCGCATCAAGGTAGCGGGCATACTAATCAAAAGCCAGCACCTAAAATTGCGCACTCGCAGATACCAACCTTAGGGCAATATACTATTGGTGGTCTGATTCGCCATATCTATGGTGAAGATTGCACAATTTTGATTGAACAATTTGGTTTAGTCACAACGTTCAACCGTGCATTACAAAAGTTCGCTGAACAATACGCAAGTAGTATTGCAGTAGAAACTGTTGTGGTTGAAGAAAAGCGTCCTGTTACACGTGATGCTGTTCTTCCTTCACAGAAGCCAACTCAGGAAGCAGAACCTGCACCAGTGTTACCGTTAACACCACCTGAAGCTCCTGTGACTCGCGTTGCAAATGACCCTCGTGAACGCCGTCGCCTTGCCAAACTTGCTGCGGAACAAGCGAAAGAAGCACATATTGCAGCGAACGCTTCAGTAGCTCAACCAGCAACTACCGCAGAGACGCCAGTTGAAGCGAAAGAAGCTGAACCAGCAACTTCTACTTCAGAGCCAGTTGATGCAATTCCTGAGCAACAACCTCTCGAGCTCACAACGGCAACAGAAGTGCAAGATGCTCAAGAAACTGCTGCAGAAGTAATTGAAGAAGCACAAACCACTGTTCTTCAACAAGAAGCAACTGAAACAGAAACCGTTGAAGTCGCTGTAGCCGAAGAAAAAGTAGAGACTGTTGTTGAAGGTGATGAGACTGAAGCGGAAGATGAAGCTGCGAAACTAGAGAAAGATAAATCTAGTCGCCCTCGTCGCCCTCGTGGTCGTCCACCGAAAAAAGCAACTGCTGGCAATGAATAATTTGCTAAATTGCACACAATAAGCACAAGCCTAGTCATTTCGATGACTAGGCTTTTTTGTTATTTTGTCAGATTAGGTTGATTGCTCTAGGAACTTCCCATTAAAAAACAGCATTAACAACAATGATCTTAATGGTTGTGTTCCAACAGATAGCCATTTTTTGGATTGATCGAAAAAATAAACAGGATTGATATGAGCCAAACTACACAGACCGATATTATTACCCTTAGTGATGTCGCAACTCGCCTTCCCAACTTCATCACAAAAGTACCTCATATCCTCAATGGTCTTAAACAGGCTTATTTGCGGACGCCTACTTCCCCAGCAGGCTTAGGAATTGCCTTTGAAAAAGCAGTTAAGCGTAATCCGCAAGGAATCGCCCTGTTATTTGAAGATCAACGTTATAGCTACAGTGCTTTGAACGAATGGGCAAACCAAATTGCGCATTACTACTTGTCGATTGGGGCAAAAAAAGGTGATGTAATTGCAGTGATGGTCGAAAACCGCCCTGAATTGATTGCCACTATTGTTGCTTTAGCTAAAATTGGCGTAACGATTGCACTTGTAAATACATCACAGGTCGGCAAAGTTCTAGCACACAGTATTAACTTAGTTAATCCTATCGCGGTGATTGCTGGCGAAGAAGTACGAGCTGCGATAGATGAAATTCGTCAAGATTTAACTGTTGCTCAAGATCGTTTCCATTGGTTTGCAGATCAAGAAACTCGTCAAAATGCCGGTGTAGCACCTAAAGGCTATGTCAATCTTGCTCAACAAATTGATCAATTCCCTAAATTCAATCCATCAACCACACACACTGTGACAGGTAAAGATGGATTATTCTATATCTATACATCTGGCACGACAGGCTTGCCTAAAGCTGTAATCTTCACGCATAGCCGTTGGACACTTGCTTATGGTACATACGGTCATATTCTAAATTTAGGTAAAGATGATGTAATGTATGTCACTTTACCGCTCTATCATGCAACAGGCGTCGTCGTGTGCTGGTGTGGTGTGATTGCTGGTAGCGCAACTTTAGCTGTACGTCGTAAATACTCGACGAGTGCATTCTGGAAAGATGTTCAGAAATTTAATGCGTCAGCGATCGGTTATGTCGGTGAATTATGTCGTTACCTCATGGATGCACCAGTTACAGAACTTGACCGTGCTCACCGTGTTACCAAAATGATTGGTAACGGTATGCGACCAAATATTTGGGGCAAATTCAAAGAGCGCTTTGGTGTTCAAGAAGTCCTTGAGCTTTATGCATCAAGTGAAGGTAACGTTGGCTTCAGCAATATTTTCAACTTTGACAATACAGTTGGTTTTTCTCCTACACCATATGCAATTGTTGAATATGACAAAGAGAAAAACGAACTAGTACGTGACAGCAAAGGTTATTGCAAGAAAGTCAAAACAGGTCAAGTCGGCTTACTCGTAGGTAAGATTACTAGCCGTTCACCTTTCGATGGTTATACTGATCCTGAGAAAAACAAATCAGTTATCTTGAAAGATGTCTTTACTAAAGGTGATTCGTATTTCAACACTGGTGATTTAGTACGTGACATTGGCTTCCGTCATGCACAGTTTGTAGATCGTTTGGGTGATACTTTCCGTTGGAAAGGTGAGAACGTTTCAACGACTGAAGTTGAAAACATGGTTTCTGAATACGAAAAGATCGCTGAAGCTGTTGTTTATGGTGTAGAAATTCCAAACACCAATGGTCGTGCAGGTATGGCTGCTATCACTTTAACCGATGGCGCTGAACTGAATGATAATGACCTTACGGAAATGGTCAGTGTATTCAAGAAATGCTTACCAGCTTATGCGATTCCGGTGTTCTTACGTGTACAAGCCAAAGTTGAAACAACAGGTACCTTTAAGTATCAAAAGAATAAGCTGAAAGAAGATGCATTTGACCCAAGCAAGACAGATGAACGCTTGTTGGTTTTATTACCAGGCGCAACGAGCTACTGTGATGTAAATGCTGAAATCTTTGAGAATATTCAGGCATATCAATACCGTTTCTAGTTTATTTTTTAGCTAAACAAGAGGAAATCGTGCTTTTTATAAACAATCATGCAGATGTTTTTAAATTTCCTCTTGTGTTAGCTGAATAAGTTGCTAGAATACGCAACATCAAAACGAAGACGCACTTAGAACTGATTGGTTGTACTTGCGAAGCATGTTTAATCGCTTGCTTAGGGTCGTTAGCTCAGTTGGTAGAGCAGCGGACTTTTAATCCGTTGGTCCCGCGTTCGAGTCGCGGACGACCCACCACTTAATGTTTTGATAGTTTGTAAAATGTATTTTACAAACGCCTGTAAGAGGTTTAACTTAGAAAAATTATAGATTTTCTCTAAGGTCTAAGTAAAGGTTATTTTACTTACCCTCACTCAGGGTCGTTAGCTCAGTTGGTAGAGCAGCGGACTTTTAATCCGTTGGTCCCGCGTTCGAGTCGCGGACGACCCACCAAATTCTAAAAAACCTCATCATATGATGAGGTTTTTTTATGCCTATTCATGAAGTTAATATCTGTGAAGTTGGGATTTGTGATTACTTCATCTAAAATGATATCTAATCATGATCTACAACTATCTTTATGTATAAAACAGAAACTAGCTCACACAAATTTAATCAATAAAAACAAATATTTATAATTATACAACATAGTATTTTGACTAAATCTTTTATACTCCGAAAACAATTTTACATACTATTCTCGGATGAAAGGACCTATTCATGAAGAATATTCAATTGATTAGCTTGGTTGCTATAACTTCTTTAGGCTTAGTTGCATGTGGTGGTGGAAGCAGCGCTGATAATAATTCAAACAATACAGGCACGCTCAATGTCAGCCTAACCGATAACCCTGCTTGTGGAATGGATCACGTCTATGTCACTGTCAAAGAGGTAAAAGTACATAGCAGTAGTACAGCAAAAGATAGCGATGCAGGCTGGTATTCAGTAAAACTAGCTAATCCTAAAAAAATAGATTTACTTACACTGACCAATGGTGCTCTCACAACTTTAGGACAGACCCCTCTTCCAGCTGGGCGCTATACACAAATCCGTTTAGTTCTAGATCAAAATCAAGGATCAAAATGGGCTAACTCTGTTGTTCCTACAGGAGGTACCGAGCTAGCATTGACGACACCGAGCGCGGCTCAGAGTGGCTATAAAGTCGTGGGATCATTTGATGTAAAGCCAGACACGCTAGTTGACCTTGTTTTAGATTTTGATGCATGCCAATCTATTGTGAAACGTGGAAATGGTTCATACAACCTGAAACCAGTTGTCACAGCAACACCACAAGTTGTGAGTG
>NZ_MELG01000081.1:83613-105052 GCF_001767535.1 Acinetobacter sp. GWC1_38_13
AGCCTTGCTCAAGCAGGTGCAACCGTTTATGCACAGCAAAATGGTGAAATCATTAAAGGTACTCCTGTACCAGCGACAGGTGACTTTAAATTAATGCCACTTGTCCAAAGTAAAACTAATGGCAACTATGACATTGTTATAACCGCTCCTGGATATGCAACTGCAGTGATTAAATCAGTTCCAGTCACCGCTGAACAAACCACCACCATTTCTACTCAAGCATTACCGATTAATACAAATGTAGCAACACACTATCGTGTTAGTGGAACAGCGACTCCAAGCAGCGACTTAATTAAAGTCAATGCAAAACAAACTAGTGGTGGTACGACTTATACAGTAAATACCATCAATGCGACTTTAGACACTGGTGCCTATAGCTTATCCTTAAGTACAGGTGCACCTTATTTAGGTCCATACACAGGTACATTGCCAATCGTATTCACTCCTGATAATACCGTAAATGGACAATACACTATCAGTGCGACTGATACAGTAAAAGCAACGACTCAAAATGCGCCTGTTACGATTTCAACGATGGATGTAAACAACATAAACTTTAATTTTTAATATTTGTGCTCCCTTTAGCAATGCTCGTTAAAGGGAGTTTTTGATCTTATAAGAATGATTCTAAGACTGAATTTAAAAAAATATGTCCCTGCTCAGTACAAGCAATTTTACATGTATCATTAAGCAATAATTTTTTCTGACGTAATTTACTCAATGGTGATTGCAGGTGATTTAAATCTAAACCAGTTCTTTGCTGATAAAGCTCAGCAGCAACACCTTCATTCAAACGTAAAACATTCATCATAAACTCAAAAGGTAGCTCATCAGCCTCGATACGTTTCATTTGTAGGTGTTCGGCAGGAACTTTAGCAAGATAATCTTTTGGTAAACGCGTTTTTTGGAAACGGTATACTCCATCAGGTCTTGTGACCTTGCCATGTGCACCAGCACCAATCGCCAAATAATCACCAAATTGCCAGTAATTCAAATTATGGGCTGATGGCTTTTCTTTTCTCCATGCTGACACCTCATAATTAATAAAACCATTCGCAATTAAATATGCTTCACCCAGTTCTTGAATCTGCTCCAAAATCTCATCTTGCGGTAAAGCAGGTTGCGTTCGAAAGAAAACCGTATTCGGCTCAATCGTAAGTTGATACCAACTGATATGCGTTGCACCATGCTCCACAGCCAACTTAAGATCTGTTAGAGCTTGTTCGACAGTTTGCGAGGGTAAACCATGCATAAGGTCTACATTGACGCGCTCAAAACCTGCTTGTCGAGCTTGCTGAATTGCATCCATAGCATTGTGCGCGGAATGGATACGACCTAAGCGTTGTAAGTGCTCTGTATCAAAGCTTTGCACACCAATCGACAGGCGATTGATCCCAACAGAAAGATAATCCGCAAAAGGATCATGCTCTACCGTTCCAGGGTTTGCTTCTAAGGTAATCTCACAATCATCTGAGAAACTTAAACGTGCTTTAAGCTGGTCAAAAAGCCACTGATAGCCTTGAGCGGAAATCAACGATGGTGTTCCACCACCAATAAATACGCTATGAATTAATCTTCCCTGCGCCATTTCAACTTGTGTTTCAAAGTCAGCGACCAATGCTTTTAAATACTGCTGTTCCAAATCCATTGAGAGTTGACCATCAGGCACAGCGTGTGAATTGAAGTCACAGTAAGGACACTTACGCACACACCAAGGCATATGGATATACAAGGAAAGTGGGATATTAATTGGATTTAACAGACTCAAAGTAGAAGCTCAATGACAGAACATCGCTATTTTAACATGACTCTTACAGAGTCTGTTGCTGGTTCTGTAGACACGGCTTATCATCCTGTAAGTATTCAGTTAGACTGAGATAACGAAGAACAATTACATTGAGATGATGATGAAAATTTCTAGCCAATTGCTACTCTTTCTGCCTTTAGCCTTTGGAGTAGGAATTGCAATGGCATTTCAAACTGCAATAAATTCACAATTGAGAGAACATTTAAGCTCTCCCCTTCAAGCAGCATTTCTTTCGTTTCTCATCGGTACTGCTGTTTTAGCGGCACTCGTCTATTTTCAGGATGCATCTAAACCAAATTTACATGAACTTTCAAGCATTCCATGGTATTTATGGATTGGTGGATTTCTCGGTGTTTATGCGATTAGCATGAGTATTTATACTGCTCCAAAATTAGGTTTTCTCACATTTTCAGGATTAGTTATTTTTGGTCAGATCGCTATTTCTATGCTGCTCGATCATTTTGGCTGGTTAGGTACAGATAAAGCACCTATCAACTGGCAGCGTTTACTCGGTGGTATCATTATTTTTATTGGCGTTTTACTCACTTTACAGCGCTAAGGTTTCTTCCGTTTTTAATCAATAAGAGTATTTTTTGTGTTACAAGCAACCAGCAAGCGCTATGAATTAAAACAACTGTTTCATTTGATATTACCAATACTAATCACTCAGTTTGCCCAAGCTGGATTAGGCTTGATTGATACAATTATGGCAGGTCATCTTTCTGCTGGCGATCTTGCTGCAATTGCTGTGGGTGTGGGTCTGTGGATTCCTATCATGCTGTTGTTTGCTGGGATTATGATTGCGACCACACCACTCGTCGCTGAAGCACGTGGTGCTAAAACACCTGAAAAAATTCCGACTATCGCACGTCAATCTTTATGGGTAGCATTGATTCTAGGTGTCGTTGCAATGTTTATTTTGCAATGTATGCCACTTTTGTTGCCTTACTTTGGCGTACCAGAGCATCTCCTCCCGAAAGCCAGCCTATTCCTACATGCGATTGGTTTTGGTATGCCTGCTGTAATGATGTATGCAGCTTTACGTAGCTATTCAGAAGCGCTTGGACATCCTCGCCCAGTCACAGTAATCAGTTTATTGGCACTCTTAGTACTGATTCCACTAAACTTCATTTTCATGTATGGCTTTGGGCCAATTCCAGCTCTAGGCAGTGCTGGATGTGGCTTTGCGACAGCGATTCTACAATGGTTAATGTTCATTACACTTGCAATATACATTTCTAAAGCAAGTGCATATAAACAAGCTCCTATTTTTACGCAATGGGAAAACATAGACCCAACTTGGGTTAAACGAATTTTAAAACTTGGCTTTCCAATTGGCTTAGCGGTTTTCTTTGAGGTCAGTATTTTTAGCACAGGTGCTTTGGTATTAGGACCACTGGGAGAAAATGCGATTGCAGCACATCAAATTGCAATTTCAGTCACATCTCAGTTGTTTATGATTCCTTTATCCTTAGCGATTGCCTTAACAATTCGGGTCGGAATGTATTATGGGGAAAAGAATTGGCAAGCTATGCGCCAAGCACAGAAAGTAGGATTGATGAGTGCGACATTCTTTGCATTGTGCACCATGCTTCTGATTGCCTCTGCTCGACCATATATCGTTGCAATCTATACCAATGATATAGATGTGATCCCCATGGCGATGTATCTGCTATGGTTTGCAATGGCATACCAATTAATGGATGCATGGCAAGTAAGCGCTGCAGGCTGCCTACGTGGTATGCAAGACACGCAAGCGCCGATGTGGATTACACTGATGGCATACTGGGTGATTGCTTTCCCAATCGGTTTGTATTTAGCTCGTTATTCGATTTGGGGTGTTGCAGGTGTTTGGCTAGGTTTGATTATTGGCTTAACGATTGCTTGTGTATTATTGATTGGTCGTTTGTATTTAAACAATCAACGCTTAGAGAAAACACTATAAAGAATATTCGTTTCTAACGTATTCATGGTATGGAAAGCTCTAACAACTGAGCTTTCCATTTATTATCGACCTACTCATAAATAATGACTTACATCACTTAACATTTTCTTATAGGCAATTTAAGTTT
The DNA here is from genome assembly GCF_001767535.1 of Acinetobacter sp. GWC1_38_13. NCBI lineage: Bacteria > Pseudomonadati > Pseudomonadota > Gammaproteobacteria > Moraxellales > Moraxellaceae > Acinetobacter > Acinetobacter sp. GWC1_38_13. The sequence goes on from NZ_MELG01000081.1 coordinate 87,493, forward strand.
TGTACCCTATGATCAAGATACTCCTTTGAGATAAAACAATTGAGGTCTAACGAATATGGCAAAGCATGCGAGTTCTTCCGGTAAACGCTTTTTAAAACTGGCAGGCATGACCGCAAGTATTGCAAGCAAAAGCGTGGCTAACTCTATTCGAAATCTCACTGCCGATGAACAACAAAAAAATGCAGCACGTAGCCAACTTTTCCAAGATATCGGAATTCAAATCGCCGATACACTTGGAGAAATGAAAGGTGCTGTAATGAAGGTCGGACAGATTGCCTCTCAATACAAAGATATTTTTCCACCAGAAGTCGCCAAAGCGATTGCTAAGTTACAACGCCAAGCCCCTGCCATGCCTTTTGCTGCGATCCAGCAGCAAGTCGAAAAAGAGTTAGGCAAACCCTTAAACCAAATTTTTAGCTCTTTCGAAATCGAACCATTTGCAGCAGCATCCATCGGTCAAGTGCATCGTGCTATTTTGCCGAATGGGCAAGCAGTGGTAGTTAAAGTGCAATATCCTGGTGTCGATCAAGCTTGTGAAAGCGATTTAAAACAGGTTCGCCTTGCTTTACGTTTAATGGGCGTATTAAAAATTGATAAAAAACTTCAAGATCAACTTTTTAAAGAAATCCAAGACAGTCTATCAGCTGAATTGAACTATGAAATTGAAGCCCAGAACCTAGAAGTATTTAAAACCTTCCATGAAAAACTCGATCAACAAGTGATTATACCTACCGTCTATAAAGACTATTCATCTCGCCGTGTACTCACACTCAGTTATGAAAAAGGTGAATCAATTGAAACGGCGAGTACGTGGTCCGTCGAAACACGCAATCAAATTGGTCGTCGAATCGTACGTGCGCTCGGACAAGAAATTTTCTTTTTAAGACGATTTCATTGCGATCCACACCCAGGTAACTTTGCATTTAGAGAAGATGGTAGCGTAATTATTTACGATTATGGCAGTGTAAAAACCTTATCGCCTGAAATCGTTCAACATTTTAAATCTCTCGTCAATGCTGCTCGACAAGAGAATATTGCTCAAGTTGAAGACTTATTAGTCGAATTAAAGGCATTGGCTGAAAAAGAAAAGTTCCCTGACGAACTTTATAGTCAATGGATTGAAATTTTATTACGTCCGCTCAGTACACATTATGATTTTGCAGAAAACTCTTCACATCACGATGGCATGCGCCTAGTGAAAAAATCTTTAAAATATTGGGATGTATTTAAACCCTCTCCTGATACATTGATGGTGAATCGTACGGTATCTGGACATTACTGGAATCTCATTCATCTCAAAGTGCATGACAATCTGAACGATTTATTTGAAGAACTCGTACCTAGTTAAATTTCTTAAAAACTTGGTGTCCCTTGCTTAATCGAAAGACGAAAATCTATTTGTCATTTCAAATCAAAACTTGAAATACTCAAAATTGACTTCATATATTGTTATGTTATAACATTTCCATATAATTTTAGGAGTCTTAAAAGTGCGTAAAGATATTCACCCTGCTTACCAACAAGTACTATTTCACGATACCAATGCCGATGCTTACTTCTTGATTGGTAGCACGATCCAAACCAAACAGACTAAAGAATATCAAGGTCAAGTTTACCCTTATGTGACTCTAGATATTTCAAGCGCATCACATCCGTTTTATACAGGCGAAGTACGTCAAGCAAGCAACGAAGGTCGTGTTGCGAGCTTCAATAAACGATTTGGTCGTTTTAGTCGTAAAGCTTAATCTTATTTTAAGTTTGACGCTGTACATTAGAAGCATTCGAAGTCTAAGGTTATATCTCCTCCACTTAGACTTCTTTTTTTATGTCAAAAATTTGTCATCCATCTCGCAGTGATGATTGCCCAATCACACCATATTCAACAGCCTGCTTGACATAAAATAGAGAAATCGCTTTATCCTCAAGACATTCAAACAACACTCTAGCCTGTTCATCATTCACGGCGAATTGAATTTGAACAGGCTGATCAGCCAACTCAAAAAATCCTGCAGAATGAATTTGCCCACGATGATCCATACCATGTGTTGCATTTATGACTGTTGCACCTCCCAACTTCATTTGTTGGGCAACGGACAATAACCATTCAACAATCGGTTGACCTTGGTACATTCGACTGCGTTCAGCATAAAAGGTAATTAAGAATCCATTCATAAGTTCTCTCCCGAACTACGCAGCACTCAACCACTGATGCAAGCTCATGCCAATCAAAGTAAAGACGAGTGAACCAATCACGTGAATAACAATCGCAGCAACAGCATAGCTGAGCTTACCTTGTTGCAATAATGCAATGATCTCTGCTGAAAAGGTTGAAAAAGTCGTTAATGCACCACAAAACCCTGTGATCACAAATAACTTATAATTTGGACTAAGTGCGCTTTGTGAAAAATATGAAATTGCAAATCCAATAATAAAACCACCAATAAAATTTACGGTGACTGTACCCAATGGAATCGCTGGAAAAATAGGATTGAGCTTTAAACCAATCAACCAACGTAGCCAAGCACCTAAGATTGATCCTAATGCAATTGAGATAAGTGGATAGTACATGATTTACTCCAAACTCAGATTTGGAGACAGTAATGCATTAAACATAGCGAGTACTTTTGCCATCTGCGGACTCCAGAAGATAAACAGAGCGCGCATAAACCTACGCTCCCCGTACAGGACAACGTAGGCATCATTAGCCAGTTTGGCGGTTTGTAAAAGGAGGAATGCCATCTCCTTAATCCTAAAATAACATAGATTTTGAACAACTCAACCTATGTTTTTTCCTGTGTATAACGCTTCAGTTATCCACAACTTGATGTTCAATTTAATATTTTTTCATTCAAGACGTGAAAATCTAGAGCAGGAATTACAAAAGCAAAAACATCTGCATCAGCGTCTATTTGGAACTGCTTTAGCAGTTCAGGGGGGCTTAGAGCAAGCACTTCTGCGGCTTGAATTTGCTCGAAGCAGACTGGCATTTGAATATCACCTTGCGACATTCGTTGGGGTTGATCAACCCACTCTGCCCATGCATGATCTTGATCAACTAGAAAATGCACAGCATCCGCCCATGAATCAAATAAATTCTGCCATGTTGCAGGTAAACTTTTTTCCTGTCGAATACCGACATGGCTCTTAAAAGAATAATCTTGATCTAGATAAACCTCCGTCTGAATAGCCTGCTGTTTAGAATCAAATTGATGCTCGAACTTTGCAGCATATTGGGCAGGCATTACATCGCTTGCAAGACGACCACCAACAACATATAAAGCATGGTCAATCAAAACCTGTTCAAAAATGACCGTTTTAGGTGCCGTATCATTGAGATAAAAACGCCAGTTACTTTGTCGAGGAGAAGGCATCCAACGTCGAAATGGACCAAGAAAACGAAAGCCAAAATGATGATGTTGGTAACTGAGAATGGTAAAAACAGTTTTGCCCAGTCTTTCCCACAAATGAACCGGCTCAGGATAGCGTTCTCGAACCTGCTCGATATCGACTAACCATGATAAATACACAATATGACTGACCTGACTTTCAAATCGTATAAAAGGTAATAGACGCATGAAAAAGCGGCGCACAGGTAAGATAAATTGACAGCTAAGCAGCAAGCTAAAATAACGGAGGAAAGGCTTGTGTTTAGGCACCCTAAAATGATGTCGATTCATTATTATTTATACATTTGATTTATCTTTTACAGCATAAACAGCTTGCCCTATTCGGTCTAGTTTCCACAGCATCAAACATCAACTTTCTTGATTCGATGGTATGATGCTCACATTCATTTTATGCACATGGAATTTTAAAATGGCTCAAACCTTATTGGCACAACTGAAAGATGGTTCTGCAAAATTTGCTGATGTTATTGCCTTTATTGAAGCTCGTTATCAACACACGCCTACAGCTTTTCAAAATGGCGCTCAATTTAATGCTGCAACTGAAAACCAAGGAAGTGCAAAAGTCTTTAGTTTTGCTCAATTAGAAGGTTTAAACCAAGCAGATACTTTAAGTTTATTTGCGGAACATTATGCATCTGTGCTCGCAACACCTGAAGGAACAGATCACCAAAATATTCGTCAGTTTATGCAAAATGGCTGGGATGGTGTGAAATTTGAAGGTCAGGCATTGTCTGTAAAATAATCTAAAAAAGGAGGGATTAAAACCTCCTTTTTTGAATCTCGATTAAACTTGCGGTCTCGATAATTTACGCAGATCACTAGTTAAACTATAAAAATCACCACCCATTTTTCCAAGACTGTTTAATTTTTCTTGGTCTATCATCGTTCCATTCCAGACTCGATCATCTACATAAATCGCTTGAACATCGAGTAAAGCAACTTTTCCTCCAGAGGGAAGTGTGCTGAACTCTAAAATTTCTCTTAAGCGGCACTCGTAACGAACCAAAGAGTCTTGAACAGATAAGGGTTGTACTGAATAGCTTGGACAAGATTCAATCTCAGCATATTCAAATTCACTTTGCTCAGCAGCTAATGATGCACAAGACAAATTCAATTTCTCAAGTAGTTTTGTATCAGCGATATGTACCACACACTCTTGGGTATCAATAAGATTTCGAAGAGTGTCTTTATCCTGTCCACTTTGTGGGTTCACTTGTGAATACCATAAGATCGGCGGGTTACAACTCGCCACACTAAAAAATGAATAAGGGGCGATATTGGCGACACCATCTTTAGATAAAGTGCTGATCCATGCAATTGGTCGAGGGGTAATCCCACCGACTAAAAGTCGATACACTTCCGTTGGGCTTAACGATGCCGTCTCAAAAATCATGTTTAATCCTCAACCTAAAGCGATTATGGTCGCTCAACATATTGTGGTAAATCATCTGCAATACAGTCCCACTCTGCTTTTGATGCAGCAAAAATATGCATGGTTGGTCTTTGCTGAATAGCGGTATCCAGAGTACCTATTCTTAGGCGATAAAACTCAGGTATATCTGATTTAATACTTATAATAGGTGAGCCACAATCTGTACAAAAACAACGTTGAGTCGTCTCAGTGGATTGAAATTTTTTGAGTAAATGCTCACCTTGCGTAATTTTAAAATCACTTACTTTAATTGGAGCATTTGTGGCATAAGCTGTGCCATTGGCTTTACGACAACGCTGACAATGACATTGCACAATATCTCCAATTTCGCCATGGATTTCATAACGAATACCGTTGCACAAACAACTGCCGTGATATACAGGTAAAGTTTGAGACATTGCACATTCCTTTGATGAATTTTCCATTAAAAATATAGGCTAGATATAAGCTCCATGCAAATTAGAAATGCTATTTTTAAGAAACTATTTATTGTCTCAGATAGTGATTTAATCTAGGAATTCAACTCAATCTTTTGATCCAATACAGCTTGGGCACGTGCATGATCAATATCCTGTTCCCAATGAGCAATCGCAACCGTTGCCACACAGTTTCCGATCAAATTCGTACAAGCACGTACAATCCCAATAAACCAATCAACGGACAATAACAACACCAAGCCAATCGTTGGAAGACCAGGTATGACAGACAAAGTTGTAGCTAATATCACTAGTGCAGAACCTGAGATACCGTGTGCACCTTTCGAAGTCACCAAAGGAACCAATAAAATTGCAAGTAAATCATGCATCGATAAATCAATATTGCAAGCTTGGGCAATAAATATAACGCCAAGAGTTAGATAGATAGAGAATCCATCTAGATTAAAAGAATAGCCTGTTGGGATCACTAAACCCACAGTGGAATCCTTAATTCCTAGATTTTTTAACTTTTTCATTATCTGAGGCAACACTGAATCGGAGGATGCAGTTCCCAATACAATAGATAGTTCTGCTTTAAAATAATTTAGAAATTTAAATATATTTAAACCTGTAAATTTCAGGATTCCACCTAAAATAATTAGTACAAACAAAATACAAGTCACATAAAACAATAAGACTAAATAGCCAAGCTGAACCAATGAATCTAATCCGAATTTAGCAGTGGTATAAGCGACTGAACCGAATACCCCAACTGGTGCCAAACGAATGATTAAAGCCATCATCTTAAAAAACACTTCAGAAAAAGCTTCGATTGCTTTACATACCAACTCCGCCAAATGCTTTGGAATCATGAGTAAAGAGACACCAAACAAAATAGCGATCAATAAAACTTGTAAAATATCGCCACGAGCAAAAGCATCTACAAATGTTTTAGGAATAATATGTAATAAGAAATCTGATCCCGAACTCATCGTGTGCGCACGTTCGGTATAAACATTTAAATCCTTTCCATCTAACTGGGTGATATCAATATTCATACCAACGCCAGGTTTGAAGACATATGCAATCACAATTCCCAAAACCAAAGCAATACTGGTCACAATCTCAAAATATAAAATCGTTTTTGCGCCAACCTTCCCCATTTTTTTAAGATCATTTGCTCCATACAATCCAAGTACAACTACACAGAAAACAATAGGCGCAATAAGCATCTTGATCAGTGCAATAAAGCCATCACCTAGCGGTTTTAAAGCTAAAGAAAAATCGTGAAAACTGATTCCAATGATAATACCGAGAATTAACGCAAAAATGACTTGAAGAAATAGACTAGATTTGAATCTCTGCAACATTGAATATTCATATATCAAAAAGACAAATCTCAACTTTGCAAGAAACTCGCCAATAGATAAAAATCGCGTTATTTAAAACATGAAAAATACATTAAATTTATAAACACTTTTTAAAACATTATCTTAGAGTGTCAGATATTAAGTATTGATGTACTCCTGTTCCTGCCGCTCGCCCAGTTGCAAAACAAGCAGTGAGTAAATATCCCCCTGTTGGTGCATCCCAATCCAGCATTTCACCACAACAAAACACAAAAGGATTTGATTGCAACTGTAATTGAGAAGACAAAGCGATCTGTTTAACACCACCCGCACAGCTAATGGCTTCTTCGATTGGACGAAAGCCATCAAGTGAAATATTCAGGTTCTTGATCTGCTGAGCCATCTCTTTTGCATCTGACCATATGCTTTTATTCGTGACTTCACGTAACAGATTAATTTTGACGTGATCTAAGCCTGCTTTTCGCCAAATATTGGTTAGGGATTGCTTTTTATTGCTGTGTAATTTTTTTTCTAATTGTTCGGCACTGACATCTGGCAATAAGTCCAGATGCAATATGAAAGGTTGCTTTTGATGATTCAAAGCTCTTAAATCACGCCCTAATTTATAAATCACACCACTTTCAAAACCATAGTGAGTAATCACAATATCACCATGCGTTTTATTTTCTGCATTCACCCATGCATCAACGCGTTTAAGTGGTTGTCCAAAACAGTCTTGCATAAATGGTGACCATGCTTTCAATACACCTGCATTACTGGCTTGAAAGGGTTCAATTTGATTTTCAGACAACCATTGCTGCCAAGCACCATCACTGCCTAATTGTGACCATGAAACAGCTCCACAGGCCAACACAATCGCATCATAATGATCAGTATAGCGACCTGTTTGGTTTTCAATCGTTAACTGATTCTTGGTCACATCGACACAACAATGACGATAATAAAACTTCACCCCATCATCTGCCAATCGTTTTAGCCAAGCACGGAGTAAAGGAGCTGCTTTCATCTCGGTCGGGAAAATTCGCCCTGAACTCCCCACATAGGACTCAATGCCTAAACCTTTCATCCAGTCTTGAATCCACTGCGCGTCCCAATGTCTCACCCATGGACTTAACCACACTGCGTGATCATAGCGTTGAATAAAAGTATCGATTGGCTCAGCATGAGAAATATTCAAACCTGTCTTCCCAGCCATAAGGAACTTACGCGCTGCTGAAGGCTTCTGCTCAAAAACGTCAATTTGATAATCATATTGGCTCAATACTTCAGCAGCCATCAAACCTGCTGGGCCAGCACCGATAATCGCAATACGTTTAGACATCAGATTGCTCTTGAGCATTTTGACCTTGCAAAGGTGCAAAATCATCAAAACGAGTCGAATAATTTTCAGGCTTGGTGATGATCAACTGTTGGCAAAGTTCACCACGTTCCAAGTATTTGACTTCAAAATGTGTACGTGCAGAGTCTATTGCTATTTTTTGCTTTTCATAAGGCAACTTCCACAATTGAATCAATTGCTGTTCAGCTTCATCAATATACTCTTCAATATTACTCGCTAAAGTAATGGTGCCATTCGGCTGAAGACGTGAAAGTAAAAACTCAAAGAACGGCATATTTAACCAACGCTGTGCTGGATTATGGGGTTCTGGGTTTGGATAAAGAATAAAAAATTGTTCTACCTGTGCAGGATGCAAAGCATGTACGACCCAAGGCAAAGCATCAGCATGTATCGGGTATAAATATTCACGTGGTTCAAGCTGATGCTGTTTTTGCATCGCTAAAAATTTTTCTTTAGTTCGTTCGATAGCATACAACGTCGTTTGCGGATTTTGCCCTGTGAACAGTAAAGCATGTTTACCCTTACCCGCACCGATTTCAACACAAATCGGCTTATTCGGAATCACCTGAAAATCACGTGGTGCTTGCATTCGGTGCGCTTGAAATTGACGAATCGACATATTCACATCAAACTATCTAGAAATCGGCATAAGTCTAACAATTCACTTTGCTTTTGCCTAATCTATTTGTTTTTGATGTAGGAATTTTCTATGCCACGTACATTCCCCTGCCCACGTTGTGGACAAGACAGCACTTGGGAAGGTAATGAATTTCGCCCATTTTGCTCAGAGCGTTGTAAGCTGATTGATTTAGGGGCTTGGGCAAACGATGAATATAAACTGCCTACCCAAGACGCACCTCAGGCAGGCGATAAACGTCATGAAGATGAATACGAGGATTAGCCAGCTTTACTTGCAACGAATGGGTTGAATTGTTTCTCGTAACCGATTGTGCTGATTGGACCATGACCCGAAATAAACTGAGTTTCATCAGGTAAGCTAAAGCATTCTCTTTTAATCGAATCGAGTAACTGCTGATGATTTCCTTTTGGAAAATCTGTACGTCCAATCGAGCCTTTAAACAACACATCACCCGTCCAAAGCAAACCATGCTTTTGATTGTAAAACATCACATGACCAGGTGTATGTCCTGGTGCAAAACGCACCTCGAACTCGTCTTCACCCAGTTTTAAGGTTTCACCACCTTCTAACCACTGATCGACTTTAACAGGTTGGGGAATTGGGAAACCATAACGTGCTGAGACTTCTTGAATCATATCTAACCAGAATTGGTCTTCTTTATGCGGACCAATCACAGGAATTTTCCAAGCTTCAGCCAATTCTCCTACAGCACCAGCATGATCAAGATGTCCGTGAGTTAACCATAATGCTTTAACGGTTAAACCCAAAGCCTCAACTTCTTTTTTTAGTACTGCTGCATCGCCACCTGCATCAATCAAAACCGCCTCTTTGCTTTCACTGTCCCATAAAATTGAGCAATTTTGAGCAAATGCGGTAACAGGAACAATTTTGACTTGCAGCATAAAAAACCTCTGGCGTGAAAGAAGATCGTCTTAACGATGAGCTAAGGTATGAGTAAGAGCATCAAGATTAGCCTGAACCAGACTTGCAAGCAAATCTATATGTGCTTGGTCAGTATTTAATGCAGGAATATAAGCATATTCTCCACCACCAGCGTGTTGGAAAGTTTCTTTATTTTCAACTGCCAATTCTTCTAATGTTTCCAGACAATCTGCTGAAAAAGCAGGACTCAGCACTTGTACAGATCGAACCCCTGCTTGTCCCCATTGTTCCAATAAAACATCGGTATAAGGTTTAACCCACTCTTGTTTACCAAAACGAGATTGGAAACTGATTGCCCATTCATCTTCATTTAAATGCAATGCTTCAGCAACCAGTTTTGCGGTCATACGACAACGATCTGCATAAGGATCACCTTTGTCTGCATAAGGCTGAGGAATACCATGAAATGACATCAATAATTTTTCAGGTTTTCCGTGCTGCTCTTGATAAGCAAGCACACTATCCACCAAAGCTTGAATGAATAATGGATGCTGATAATAATCTTTGATCATGGTTATTCCAGGCAAATGGCGCTGATTTGGAATCCATCGTGCAAAAGCATCATATAAAGGTGCAGTCGATGTCGCAGAATATTGCGGGAATAATGGTAATAAAATCACATGCTCTTGAGGCACTTTCTCAAGTTGCTCAAATACTGCATAAATGCTTGGTTGACCATAAGTCATGGCAGGCACAACCGTTAAGTCAAATTGATGATTTTCATCCAGCAAACGCTGTTTTATCAATTGTGTTTGTTTGAGAACAATTTCACGCATTGGTGAGTCAGTTGACCAAACTGAGGCATACGCTTGAGCAACCCGTTTTGGGCGAAATGGAAGAACAAAAGCATGTAGAATCACCCACCAAATAAATTTTGGTATTTCAATTACACGCGTGTCAGATAAAAATTGCTTCAAAAAACGACGTACTGCTGGTGCAGTCGCTTCGTCGGGCGTACCTAAATTTGCTAAAATCACAGTGACTTTTGGTTTTGGTGTCGCTGACATAGATCGTTTCCGCTATAGCTGAATTTCTTCAATTACTTTAGCAGCTTTATGATTCTTTTTTAAATTGGTTTAATGCATTGTTTTAAATTGAAAAACCCGATTACTATCTAGGACATTACTTTCCAATAGCTTTTGAGCTTTATGCGTCAGCTGCCATAACATACGTTGGCGATCATCACGTCCCGTAGGTACAATCCATTCATTCTGACGCATTTGCATTTTTATCTCATGCAAAGCACGTATATTGATCTGTGCTCTTGAAACGGCGTGTGCTCTTGGCATCTCTTTACGCGCATCCTCCAAACCTGTTTCATTTAAATATTCATTCATACGTTTTGAAAAATATTCTTCAGGAGTTGGACTAACAAAAGATGAACCAAGTACATTGAGCAATTGTGCCCATGTTAATTTACGGAACGTTTTGATGTCTTTAAAATTACCATCTTGATAGGCATGCATACGATATTCAAAAGAATAAAGCTCATGCATTGAAACCTTAGGTAACATTGAAATTGGATCTGCTTCGCGACTACCCATCTCAGTTTCGAGTTGTTTTAGTTTGGCACGTAAACTATCGATCTCATCTTGTAAAACTTGAGTGTTCTGAGGACGTACCCAACCTACCACAGGATAACGCTCTAACATTTGTGGCATGCTCGAACGAACAGCTAGTTCCAAATCTCTTAAGGTACGATATGTAAATATTTGATCAACATCATGCTGTAGCTGTTTTCTAAACTCTTTAAATTTTTCTTTTAATTCAGGTTTATTATCTTGCAGTTGTAAGTCACGAGAGTCGGGATCTTCATGCATAAATACAATCACAGGTTTTTGCTTGGTCATCGCATAGATATACTCTAAATGCATATAACCTACGCCAGAAACAGATTGTTCACCATACTGGCTGCCAAGCAAAATCACTACGTAATCGCAGTCATCAATTTGACGTCGGGCGATCGATGTGCTCAATGGCGTGCGTTGTTCCAAGCCCCAAGAGAAAAAGCCCATTCCCACCAAAGTTTGAGTCAGTACTGCTCGCTCTGGTTGCATTTCATTGCCAGACGTAGAAATAAAGACTTGATAACGAGTATCTTGCATAGCCTGTGCCCCACTTCACTTATCCATAAGTTTAAGCTAAACCGCCCAAAAACCTATTAACAGATAACCCCAAATAAAATTTTAAATATGGTATGAGTCGAGCTTAATATCTAAACTTCATCCAAATTATTGATTGTCCACGTCAATTGTGACGACATAAGATGCTGAACTACGGGATGTAACTCGACTGCATTCTGTCCACTAACGAAACATTCAATACGTGTAATATTATGACTTATTTTGTCACATAATAACCTATTTTTTATTAAAATATACGCTGTTTGTCGCGCAACTGCTTGTCCTGAATCGATTAATTTTAACTTTTCATTAAAAATCTGACGAATAGCATCTTTCAAAAATGGATAATGAGTGCAGCCTAGTACAAGAAAATCTGCACCCTGATCTACCACTGGTTGCAAAATATTATGAAGCTCAACTAAACATGCTTCACTCATCTGCTCTCCCGCCTCTACAAAAGGCACAAGTTTGAGGCTCGTAACAGTTAAAACCTTCACACCTGCAGGCTCAGCAAACTTAAGCATGACTTCTTTAATTAACTTACCACGAAACGTTGCAGGTGTTGCTAGCACAGCGACGACTTTTGATTGCGTCTGAAGTACAGCAGGTTTCAACGCTGGCACTAAGCCTACAATCGGAAAATGCTCACCATAATGTTCACGCAGATAATCCAAACTAAATGCTGATGCAGTATTACAAGCAACGACGGCGATTTTGCAACCTTGCCTATAAAGCCATTCAATTGCTTTTGCTGTTAGCTCACGAATTTCTTGATCAGAACGCGCCCCATAAGGTACATGAGCGGTGTCAGCATAATAAAGAATGCGCTCATTGGGTAAATGAGAGGCAATTTCTTGAGCAATCGACAAGCCTCCAATCCCAGAATCAAATACACCTATCGGAGCATCTGAGGATGCATGAGGCATAGGATTTAATAACTCTGCGATAGGTTGAACAGCTGTCATACACGAAAACGTAGTGGTGAAATATCTCTGTTAAAGATTAAACCTCAGGTGCTCAAATGCAAGACTAAATCACCACTTTTTAATGTTAAAACAGCTTCACCTTGTGAATTTTCAGACAAAGTGCCGTAATTCACGAGATGATAAAAACTTTGACGCTGAATCAAGGCATTGATTCCAAATCGAACATGAACATAAGGTCTTAACTCACCTGCATATTCACGCATAAAAATCGGATGCTGTTCATCCACAATGACGACATCTTGATTACTGGTCGTAAGTTGTAGATATTTTTTTCCATCTAGTTCTATTTGATCAGCTTGATTGATGAGTAAAGGCTCATCTTCAACTTCAATTTCGATCTGTTCAACTGGTGTTTTTAAGTAGAATTTTCCATCTTCTTTCCAAAGCACTTTACTAAACAGATCTAAGAGTGCCTGACGCTTAACCAATTGACCTTCGTGCCACCACTCACCATTGGCTTTTACTTTCAAATCCATTTTGCCACAATGCTTTGGATGCCATTGGTCTAAAGGTGGAATTGACCTTTTGTGACTTTGCTGTACATCTTTTAAGTATTGTGCAATGTTCATTAAGTTTTTATCATCAGACAACACGATTTTTCCTGTATTCTGTGGAGAATCATTTTCATTTATCATAGTTTATGCCTTGCTGACGGGAAAATATGACCACTCAGCCAATTGGCGAGATCAAGGTTTAAAACTATACTATCCCAAACGTTTGCAAGCGCAATAGATAGTTTTGTGCTTGGCAATTCAGAACACTCATGGCAGCACCGAATAGCAATGATTACGGTTGCCACCCTTAAAATATGAGGAGTCCTACATGGAACACATCGAACGTGAAGCGATGGAGTTTGACGTAGTGATCGTAGGCGCTGGACCTGCGGGTTTATCTGCTGCGATTAAAATTCGTCAATTAGCGATTGAAAACAACCTACCTGACCTTTCAGTCTGTGTGGTTGAAAAAGGCTCTGAAGTTGGTGCGCATATCCTTTCTGGTGCTGTACTTGAACCACGTGCCATGAATGAATTGTTCCCGAACTGGAAAGAAGAAGGCGCTCCGCTGAATGTTCCTGTAACGGATGACGAAACTTATTTCTTATTATCTGATACTAAAGCACAAAAGATGCCGTATTGGATGGTTCCTAAATCAATGCACAACGAAGGGAACTATGTCATTTCTCTTGGTAACGTTGTTCGTTGGTTAGGTCAAAAAGCTGAAGAATTAGAAGTTTCTATTTTCCCTGGTTTTGCTGCATCTGAAGTACTTTATCATGAAGATGGTACTGTAAAAGGCATCCAGACAGGTGATATGGGTATTGGCAAAAATGGTGAGCCAACACACAACTTTACTCCTGGTTATGAACTTCATGCGAAATATACTTTATTCGCTGAAGGTTGCCGTGGTCACCTCGGTAAGCGTTTAATTGCTAAATACAACTTAGATAAAGATGCTGATCCACAACATTATGGTATTGGTATCAAAGAACTTTGGGAAATCGATCCTGCAAAACACAAGCCTGGTCTTGTAATGCATGGTGCGGGTTGGCCTTTGTCTGAGACAGGTTCTGCAGGTGGTTGGTGGTTATATCACGCTGAAAATAACCAAGTTACTTTGGGTATGATTGTAGACTTATCTTACGAAAACCCTCACATGTATCCATTCATGGAAATGCAACGTTGGAAAACACACCCAACGATTAAGCAATTCCTAGAGGGTGGTAAGCGTATTTCTTACGGCGCGCGTGCGGTAGTGAAAGGTGGTTTCAACTCTTTACCTAAACTAACATTCCCAGGCGGTTGCTTGATCGGTGATGATGCTGGTTTCTTGAACTTCTCAAAAATCAAAGGCTCACACACTGCAATGAAGTCAGGCATGTTATGTGGCGAGGCTGTATTTGAAGCTATCGCTGCTGGTGTAGCAAAAGGTGGTGATCTTGCCATTGCTCGTGTACTTGAAGGCGTTGATCATTTTGCTAAAGAGTTAACTGCTTATACAGATAAATATAACAACTCTTGGTTAAAAGAAGAGTTATATCAAGCGCGTAACTTTGGTCCAGCGATGCATAAGTTTGGTACATGGATTGGTGGTGCGTTCAACTTTATTGACCAAAATGTCTTTAAAGTACCATTTACATTACATGACTTAAAACAAGACTTTGCTGCACTTAAAACTGTAGATGCGTCAACATTCAAACCTAACTATCCGAAAGCTGATGGTAAGTTAGTATTTGATCGTTTATCTTCTGTCTTTATTTCAAATACTGTACACGAAGAGAATCAACCAGCTCACTTGAAGCTGACTGATCCATCTATTCCAGTCAACGTAAACTTACCAAAATGGGATGAGCCTGCTCAACGTTATTGCCCTGCTGGTGTTTATGAAGTGATGGAAAATGATGACGGTTCTAAACGCTTCCAAATCAACGCTGCGAACTGTGTACACTGTAAGACTTGTGATATTAAAGACCCATCACAGAACATTACATGGGTAACGCCAGAAGGTGGCGGTGGTCCAAACTACCCGAATATGTAATTTTTAATTTGTGCTGAAACTCAGTTTTTAGTACGAATTAAGCTAAGAAAGCCTCATGAAATATGAGGCTTTCTTATTTTAATCTTTCTGTTTTTCATCAAATTTTTTATATTGTTTTGATAACAAACTTAAGCTCTTCATCTGCTTGCCAAAACGTCGACACGAACTACACATCACCACATGAAACTGTAAAGCACTCATTTCTTTGAAGTTCAGTGTCCGATCTTGTTTTTCTGAAAGCAATTGGGTCGCTTCTCGGCACGTCAACATGAACAATCCTCCTGAAGTAACCATTTGTTTTCTAAGCACTCACGTAGTCTGGCTCGACTGCGATACATTAGAACGTTCAAGTTTGAGATACTTAGCTCTAATTTCTCACAGATTTCATCTGAACTAAGTTCTATCATTTCCCGCAACATAAACACTTGTGCATACTTTGCTGGTAAATGATTCAAACAGGTATCGAAAATCATCCAAAAATCTTGCTGCTCCATCATTTCCTCAGGATTCAACCATGCTTTTGGTCTTTCTGATTTTTGCCAATGCCCTGAAGCATCAAACAACTCATCCACGCTTCGCTCATTTTCTTCCGTATCAAACAATTCAGACATACTGACTAAACGTTGCTTCTGACGAATTAGATCAACAATTTTATTTTTTAAAATAGCGAATACCCATGTTTTAAATGCAGAGCGACCAGAAAAAGAACCTGAATGTTGTAAAGCACTGACTAAAGCTTCTTGCACAACATCCTCAGCTTGATGAAATGAAGAAAGTTGCAATACTGCAAATTTCATCATTTGTTGTCGTAGTTCTATCAGAAAATCATCGTTATACAGTTGCTGCGATGCATTAGCATTCGATGTTGTCATTTCAGGCATCGCGTTTCTCACTGTGCTAGTCTGGTTTGTATAACAATTCTAAGCGGATCAAATCTTCTGCAAGTTCATCCAGTTGAGTATTCACTTCACTGAACGATAGATCAGGAATTATTTGCTGGATAAACTCAGCGAGTGCTATTCGCGGCAATGGTTGTTGTGCTAATTGCTCAATTAGATAAGCTGCTAATGGAGTCAATATTTCAACACAAACCCGATGATGTTTGTTTCGCCAAACCATGATGGCACTTGGAGCGGGATCTATGTTAATTTGATTGATTGACCACTGGTAAACAGGATATTGATACACCAACACCCAAACTTGTGTAGTCAGCTGCCAATTTAATTCGGCATTCAAAGTAACATCTTCAATTTCAAGTGTATCCAAGTACAGTTCAAGCCATTCGTATTGCAATAGCTCAGCAAGCCACGGATATTCAAATAAAATAGGATGCTGCTTTTCTGTGAGAAACTCTCTGAATTGCAACGAGATATCGTTATAAAGCGGAGACTGATTCTGAGATTCTCGAAAAAAATCCACCAGTAACTGTTGCCATTGCTGCTCAGGCAATAAAGATCGAGCCACCGGATAAACCAAATTGATAAATGAGCAAACATTGTTGAACAACAGTTCTCGATAAACTTGCATACGATCCAAAGCAAAAGGCACTGCTTTTACTGAATTTGGATCACGCAGCCAGTTACAAAAATCATGTTGGGTCTGCTGAAAAGTATGCTCATTCATACTCATACATTCACCCCATCGACCAAATTCTGGCTCATTGGGATTAGTGTATGTTGATTTGAATATTGATGCTGTAACTGCTGAATCTTATTCAATTCACTCTGAAGTTGCTGCCATGTTGGGATATTAAAATCGCGCTCTAATAACGTTGGTTTCACACCACAAACCTGATATGTGTATTCCAACAATGCCCAAACGGGATCACATACTTCAGTACCATGAGTATCAATGAGTAAATCTGTACTCACCTGTTCATGCCCTGCTATATGTAAATAACGAATACGTTGTTTCGGCATAGATTCAATGAAAGCATAAGCATTTGCTTGGTGGTTGATACTATTTACATAAACGTTATTCACGTCCAACAATAATTCGCAATCTGCTTGTGTGATGACTTCACGGACAAAGTCTGCCTCGGACATTTCAGCATTCGGCATAAGATACGTAGAAACATTTTCTAATACTAATCTTCGCCCTAAAATATCTTGAACTTGAGAAATTCGTTCCACTACATACTTCACAGCAGCTTCAGTCATTGGGATAGGCAAGAGATCGTATAAATAGCCACCATCATTGGTATAACTCAGATGTTCCGAATAAATCTCGACTTGATAAGCATCTAAGAATTTTTTGATTTGATGAATAAAATCAATATTTAAGGGATGAGGACCACCAATCGACAAAGATAGTCCGTGACAAATTAATGGAGATTTTTCTACACACTGAGCTAGAAGTTTCGCATGTCGA
>NZ_MELG01000082.1:0-8689 GCF_001767535.1 Acinetobacter sp. GWC1_38_13
AAAAATTAGTGTTGTTGTTTGCGATGCTCTTTTTAGTTTTGAGTTTAATTATTTCGGGAATTGATCCTTTTGACCGTCGTACATGGTTCATGGAAGTATTACCTGTATTAATTGTCGTTCCACTATTGATTCACACTTATAAAAGATTTCCTCTGACTAATCTTCTCTATGTATTAATTTTTATTCATTGCATGGTATTGATTGTTGGTGGAACGTATACCTATGCACGTGTGCCATTGGGATTTGAAATGGCAGAATGGTTTGGTTTAGATCGAAATCCTTACGATAAAATTGGGCATTTTATGCAAGGTTTTGTTCCAGCAATTGCAGCACGTGAAATTTTGCTGAGAAATGACATCTTAAAGCATGGAAAAATGCTGATTTTTATTGTCATTTCTATTGTGCTTGCGATAAGTGCTAGTTATGAGTTAATAGAATGGGCTGCAGCACTTGCGCTTGGTGAAGGTGCAGAAGAGTTTTTGGGAACACAAGGTTATGAGTGGGATACCCAGTCAGATATGTTTTTCGCCTTGATAGGATCGGTCAGTGCTTTGTTCTTATTGTCTAAATGGCATGACCGACAGTTTTATAAGTTAGTACACTAACGAAAAAATTCGTCAGTCTGTCATTGAAGAATAACAGACTGTTTATTTGCTGAATATTTAGCGTAGGCAAGGGCAATTAATAAAATAATCAAACCGCCTAAACTCAGAACAAAGCCAACCCATATTGGTGCTAACCAACCCATATTCTGGCTCAATACCCATCCACCTAGAAATGCACCTAAGGCATTTGCTAAATTGAATGCTGAATGATTCAAAGATGCTGCTAAAGTTTGTGCATCACCCGCAATATCCATCAAATGTGTTTGTAAGGCACCGCCTAAACCAATTACGGTGAATCCAATTAAAAATAAAGCAAGGATGGCTGTATAAAGATTTGTCATCATAAAACTTGCAAATACAAAGGCCAATGCAGAACTTATAAGAATACCAATCATGGTTTTGAATAGGCTTTTATCAGCCAACCAACCAGCTACTAAGCCTCCGATGACCATGCCTGTTCCCCATATTGCTAAAGCGATTGGCACAATGCTGATATCTGCATGTGTATATTCAGTCAGTATAGGAGACACATAGCTATATACAGAGAACATGCCACCAAAACCAATTGCTCCAACTGCCAAAGTCAGCCACATATTAATATTTTTTAGCCCAGCTAATTCAGCTTTAATGCTAGCTGTTTTTTGCAAAGGAATATTGGGTACAAATAAACTTACGCCTATCAGTGTAATGAAAGCTATTGTCGCAGAAAATTCAAATCCTGCCTTCCAACCAAACTGTTGTCCTAACCAAGTGGCGCTAGGAACACCGATCACATTCGCAATGGTTAAGCCCATCATAACTTGTGCAATCGCTGTTGCACGACGATGTTTACCTGCTAACTCAGCCGCGACTAATGCTGCTACACCAAAGTATGCGCCGTGAGGAAATCCTGCAATAAATCGAGAAATAAGCATTGCATCTGAAGACGTGGCAAATGCAGTGGCAGCATTTGCGAGACCGTAAAACAGCATTAGTGATAATAATAAAGTCTTTCTAGGCACTTTAGCACCTAAGATCGCAATGATAGGAGCACCCACCATCACACCTAATGCATAAGCACTGATGAAATAACCTGCATGTGGGACACTGACATGAAGATCAGTTGCAATTTCTTGAATAAGACCCATTGCGACGAATTCAGTAGTACCAATACAGAAACTACCAATAGCCAAGGAGAAAATTACAAGAAATAAGGAATATTGTTTTGTTTGATTCAATTCTGAGGGAGATGACATAACATATTAAGGAAAAAGTGACGCTACTATTATATTCAAGACAGTTGCAAAAATGTGAAAAGGAACGTAAATGAACTCAAGGCATTTGTTAATTCAAAGAAATAGTGTCGTGTGTTCACATGAATTTGACACATGATGTATATGATGTAAGTCGTTTTTTAGACATTTGGAATAGCAGAAATATATAGTGAGGTTAACTCATTAATTTTGTGCTAAGATGAAATAAATTCAATAATGGTTGGTGCTGTGTTAGAGCTTAGACATTTAAAAACACTACTCGCTTTAAGAGAGCATGGCTCTTTAGTTGCCGCAGCGGCAGATTTATGTCTGACTCCATCTGCTATTTCTCATCAGTTAAAAGAATTAGACCATTGGTATGGTGTAGAAGTTGTCAATCGACGTAGCCGTCCTGTGAGTTTTTCAAATGTGGGTGAGCGACTCCTCAAATTAGCTGATGATGTGCTACCACAAGTTCAAATTGCACAGACGGATATCACTCGAATCGTACATGGGCAAACAGGTCGCATAATTTTTTCTTCTGAATGTCATAGCTGTTTCGATTGGCTCATGCCTTTATTAAATCAATATCGTCAACAATATCCTGACGTAGATTTAGACTTTGCTGCAGGTTTTGAGTCAAACCCGCATGAACTTCTTCAAAACGCTGAATTTGACTTACTGATCACGGCAGATCCAATTGCGCTAAAGGGTATAGAATACTTTCCAATCTTTGAGTATGAATCACGTCTAGTTTTATCAAATACACATCATTTGGTGAGAGCAGAACATATTACCGTTCAAGATCTGGCAGAAGAGACTTTGATTACCTATCCAGTCGATAAGCATCGTTTGGATATTATGGCTCATCTGTTTTTACCCGCGAATATTTTGCCAAAACACATTCGGACTACTGATTTGACTCAGATGTTAATTCAACTGGTAGCGAGTGGGCGCGGTATTGCAGCTTTGCCTGATTGGGTTGTGAATGAATATGAGCAAAAAGGATGGGTGGTGAGTCGTCGCTTAGATTGTGTTTCACCAAAAGGTTTGAGAAGAACGCTCTATGCGGGTTATCGTACTGACGAAAAAGAGAAAAGCTATTTTGAAGGCTTTTTAAAGCAATTAGAAAAATTCTCACAAAAGCGTGTGATGTATTACGAACGTTAATTTGATCGTTTTAAAGTCTGTGTTATAGATTTGGTACATTTATAACGGCAGGTTATCTGATTGGTTTGAGATATTAGCTCTTACCAATCAATATCGATAATATGCCTGCTGCAATTAGGGGACCAACAGGTACTCCACGTAATAATGCAACACCCGCGACTGTTCCAATCAATAATCCTGCTACAACGTCTGGTTGGTGACTCATCAATTTCACACCTCGCCCACCTAACCACGCCACGAATATGCCAACAGCAATAGCCAAAAGAGATTTGTAACTTAGGAATGATTTTAAAATACTTTCACCACTGAGTTTTCCACTTGCGATTGGGGAAAGAACACCAATGGTTAATACGATAATTCCGATGTTTAAACCATGTTGCTGAATGTAAGGAAAAAGCTGATTGAGCGGAGTGATTTTCACTATGATTAGTACAGCTGTTGCAATCATAACAGCCGTATTTTGACTGAAAACACCAAATCCTAATAAGATCAGCAAAACTAGAAGATTGAAATCGAAGTGTGCAAACATTGGATTGAAAGGTAATAAAACTTGAATTGTAACGCAATTGGCTACAAGTTTGACAGCTTATGTAAACTTCGCTGTTAAAAGGCAGAATCATTCAGAAACACTAAAAAGATTCGCTTCAAGCTCACTATGATTGGCGAAAGTTTTTAGCAGTTGATCTTATTTACATCAGTATTGATTAATCGAACGAAAATTTTAAGGTCATCTTAATCCTTGATTTGGAGATGACCTTATTATTAAGAAGAAAATTATGCAAGTTTTCTAAACGATTCAAATTGATAAGTTGCAATTTGTTCATCCCAGAATTGTTGCCATAAATCACAATATTCTAAACAAATTTGTCGGATATAAGGATAGTCAGATTCTACACAGGCTTGAGCTAGAACAAACCAGAGATCATCTTCATGGTCATCGTCAGCAGCTTCAGCAGTTTCATCTTGTGAAACACCATGCACATAGTAGTAACCACTGTCAACGTTAAAGCCTACAGCTTTAGTTGCTTGACGCAAGGGAGGACTAAAAAGAATAACTTCTTCTTCTGCAACAGCCAATAACGCTGTTACGGCTTCATAACGATCGAAAGCATATTCAAGATAGTTTTTCACTTGTTGAGCAATAATCGAGGGCTGATAATTGTTGCGCTCCGCTTGTGTTAATTCGAAATCATCGAGTACATCTTCAAATAAAGGATAGTGTGCATAATCAGGATTACCAGCATAGTATCCATTGAAATCTAAGGCCGGACGATAGCCATACTCATCTAAGACATTGAGGTTGAGTAAGAAGCGGGCATACATCTTTGAACCTGATTTCAGGCGAGGTTCGAGTTGTTTGGTTCGGAATTGAGCCATCAATAAAGCATCTGTAAATACTTGCACTATGGCATGTCGGTATTCTAGATGAATATGCTTTAAGGTTTCTTTATCAATTGAGCCATCATTTAATAGCTGAATTGCAGGGTGTTTAGACACAGGATGTTGTGAAATCTCTTCGCGTAAAGTTTTGAGAAATTGCACGTTCTTATTCCATAAATCTTCAGAAATACTATTTTTCATTCCGTCTATAGCTTTCTGTCTTGGGTTATCAAAATCTTCAAATTTTTTTGGCATAGTCTTCTACTCAATGAATTAATATTATTGCTTTTTCCAATTATATATTGCCGATTTCTTTTGGTCGCTTATAAATATATCTTTTAGTTCAACCAAAAATCTTTTTATTGGATTAATAAAATATAAGACGATTTTTTTTTGAAAGCAATTGATTCTCGTTTTTGAAAACTAAGGGATGTACTTAATTAGCTAATTTATTATTGTAAAAAAGTGATTTAATGCACACAATAATGACTGTTTTATTTATAAGAAAAATTTTTTTACAAATTATCTTGTGTATTCCTACTTTTTTGCTTAACTTAATCATGAGTTGTTTAAGAAAAGTTTCCATATTATCGATAATACTCTTAAAATAATATGAATAAGCATAGTAGCCAGAATTATCCAGCATTTACTATGTCTAAATAATACATTAAGTTTTTTGATAAAATTCTAAAGGATAATAAAATGTCAAAAAAAGAAGATATTATTACAACGGCACTGAATTTATTTAACCGTCATAACTATAGTTCTATAGGAATTGATCGAATTATCAGTGAGTCAGGCGTCGCTAAGATGACTTTCTACAAGTATTTCCCATCTAAAGAGAGTCTAATCGAAGAGTGTTTATCTAGAAGAAATAAAAGCATTCAGCAAGCGATTGAGCAACAATTAAATCAGATTGATGAGGGTAATTATTTAGGAAAAATTAAAGCAGTATATTTTTGGCATGTGTCATGGTTTAACTCGGATGATTTCCATGGTTGTATGTTTCAAAAGGCTTCATTGGAAATTTTACAACAATACCCATCTATTATTGGTCCAATTGTCGACTATAGAAATTGGTTAATGAATTTAGTTGAAGATCTATTTGAAAAGGCAAAAGTATTTCAACCTCATGTGTTAACTACGATGTATATCAATATTCTTGATGGGATGACGACACTTGCAAAGGTAAATCAAGATCATGTTCAAATTGAAGAGTGTTGGTATTATATTGAGCGATTAATTTCTTTAGAAGCTGCTTAATAAATAGTTTTATTGCTCTAAATAATATTATTAAAGATCACTAAATAAGCTATTAATAAGATTTAATAATAAAAAAGCCGGGGATATCTTCCTCGGCTTTTTTATTAATGCATAGGTATTATTTTTCTACGAAAGCACGTTCGATTACATAATCACCCATTACACCCATACGTGGTGATTCAACGAGACCATGTTCATCTAAAAGTGCAGCTACATCTTTCAAGAAAGCAGGGCTACCACATAACATTGCACGGTCAGTTTCACGATTGAAACGTGGCAAACCAATTTTTTCAAATAATTGACCTGTTTCAATAGCAGTAGTCACACGACCTTGTGTATGGAATGGTTCACGTGTAACTGTAGGGTAATATACGAGTTTATCTTTGATTCCTAGCTCTTCGAAAAATTCATGATTTGGAAGCTCATTAAGAATCAAATCTTGATATGCAAGTTCAGAAATATAACGTGTACCGTGTACAACGATCACTTTCTCAAACTTTTCATAAGTTTCAGGATCACGAATAAGTGAAAGGAAAGGTGCTAAACCAGTACCAGAAGATAAAAGGTATAAATTTTTACCAGGCAATAAATCATCATGTACTAAAGTACCTGTTGGTTTTTTTGAAATAAGGATTTCGTCACCAACCTGAACTTTTTGTAAAATAGAAGTTAAAGGACCATCAGGTACTTTAATCGAGAAGAATTCTAATTCTTCTTCATAATTCGCACTCGCAATCGAATAAGCACGCATTAAAGGCTTACCATTCACTTCAAGTCCGATCATCACAAACTGACCATTTTTAAAACGTAAGCTTGTGTCGCGTGTAGTTTTAAAACTGAAAAGCGTGTCATTCCAGTGGTGAACATGAGTAATGCGTTCAACGTTAAAAGCAGCCATTAAAGGTCTCGATCACAGTTAAAAGAAACAGATTGCTATTCTAATCTAAAATCATTCTCTATAAACTGAATATATTTAATTGTCTTTATAAGAAAAAGTGATGAATCCCGTTGTTACAATTCCGATCATTGGTTATATGCATTCACCTTATTGTGAAAAATTTGGCATTCCACGACAACCAAATTTGGTTCAGGTGGAGTCATATCTCGAAATGATCGAGCCTTATAACGATATATTGGCTTTTGAAGGGATAGATGAATTTAGTCATTTATGGCTACTTTGGCAGTTCCATGACAATAAGCATCAAGCAAACAACACTGATGCTGGACATAAATTTCGAGCACAAGTTCGACCACCTAGATTAGGTGGTAATCAAAAAATTGGTGTTTTTGCCACAAGAAGTATGTACAGACCATCTCCGATTGGACTATCTGTAGTGCAATTCTTGCGTATTGAAAAGTTATCAAATCGTGTTCGAATTTATGTTACAGGTGCTGATTTGCTAGATGGTACGCCGATTGTAGACATTAAACCTTATATTCAATATTCGGATTCTATTGCAAATGCATTAAGTGGATATGCTCAAGAAGAGCCTCAGCGTAAGCAAGTTATTTGGAGTGAGATGGCATTGCATCAACGACAACAATTTATCCAAAAAGACCAAATACCTATTCGCATATTTAATGAAATGGAGCAAGTATTGGCTTTAGACCCAAGACCTGCATATCATGAGGATGCTGAACGGATTTATAAAATGAAGTTTTCCCAATTCGATGTAAATTTCAAAGTTATAGCGAATACCATCGAAATTGTCAAACTTTAATGTCAGCTTTTACTATTATATTTATCAGCGGGATACCCAAACTAAAATAACTAAAATAGCCATATGAAGAATCTGTGCTGGAACGAATGCAAGTGCGTATTTATAACCGCCTGTAAGCCCAGCATTAATACTTTTTGACATCGCGTGGGCACATAGACCAACCATTAAAGCAATTAGCAATGGTGTTGCCTGAGCCGTATTTGGATTGCCTTGGACGACAATCGCAGCAATTGCCGCATGAATTTCAAATAAAGAGGCTATGAATGTTCCAATAATAAGTCCGCTATTACCTAACCATAAATTTAAGCCATAAACGGCTGCTTGTACGGTGGATAATGCTACTGTAATGACAATCGCATTTTTAAAACTAAACATACGACTTTCATCAGTTTTTTGACTTAGCTCATTTTTAGTAGATTTACGCAACAGATAAATAGACCATGCAAATAGTAATAAGGTCGAAATTAAACTAGGTATTAAAAGAAGCTCTAACCATGCCATGCTGATACTAGCGACGATAATCAGCATTTGAACTAAAGTTGCAACGCAAGACATCAGCGCAGCACCTGCATTGATTTTAGGGTCGGCATGATTATTACGAACTTCCATACCTAAGTTTGCGACAGTTGCAGTACTTGATACAAAGCCTGAAGCTAAGGAGGAAAACACGATCGCATTTCTAGAAGATAACAAGCGTTTGGCAAAATGAGCTAACGCTTGAACCAATAAAATCAAGCTGAGTAACTTGAGAATCGTATAAGGATTTAAAACGGGTCCCCAATACGCTTTATCAGGTGCTAAAGGTAATCCAATAAGAATAAGTGCCAGTAATAAAACACCATCCCTTAATTCAGTCTCGCTAATCCATTGATTAGCCAATCCATGTAATGTTTCTTTGGCAAAGAGCAGTATGGTCAAAGTGACAGCAAGACCTGCCGCTAAATTGATATTCCAAATACATACTGCACCTATAAAATAGGTCATGATAAAGGCAAGTTCTGTTGTAACCCCTGGATCATCTTGTTGATTACGTAGCGACGCAATACTAATTGCACCGACTAGAATTGCCCCTGTGATTCCAATATCTAAGTTAAATAAAAAACACAACGTACCTAAAAGTGAGGTGATTGCAAAAGTTCTAAAACCTGCAAATGTTTTAGTTTTATGCCTACTTTTACTGCGTTCACGTTCTAAACCAATCAATAATCCACAGCCCAAAGACACTGCAAAAATCATCATAAGTTGGCTGAATGATGTATTGAACCGTACCGGGTTTGTCGGAGACCACTTTTCTTGAGAGAATGTCCCGATGAAAAAA
>NZ_MELG01000083.1:0-880 GCF_001767535.1 Acinetobacter sp. GWC1_38_13
ATGAAATTTTTTAGCATCATATATCAGATTAAAGTCTCGAATCTTTCCATTGGGCAATTCACAACTAACCTGACTGTCTCCACTGAACTTTATCGATTCCAGATATTGTAAATGCTTCACTTGATGATCAATATTCAGCAAAATATCTTGACCTTCCAAAACCGTCAAATAGCGTTGCATACCATCAAATTTGGAAAGCGAACCAGACGTTTTGACGTCCGCCATGGAAATACGCCAATCAAATAACTCAAGGCTACTCCCTTCACTCCGAGCAAGTTCAATTGTATAGCCTGCACCATTTTTCCACAGCATGCGTTTATAATCTGCTGAGCTTAGATGCTGAATCATTGCGTAAATTTACCTTCCAAATAATAACGACTACCTGGATAAATCAAACGTGCACTAGAAATCAGTTGTTTATTTGACCATGTGCGACGGCGAATCAATAGGCAAGGTTCTGTCTTATTAATCTTCAACCATTTACATTCTTGAGCCGAAGCTAAAATCGCCGTAACCACATGCTCACCCTCAGTCACAGGTGCTTTTGACATCAAATAAGCATTTGGCGTAATCGCTGTAAAATCTTGCGCTAAATAATCAGGTATCAGCACTGGATCAACTAAACGATCTTCTATTTGTACAGGCACATCATTTTCATAATGCACAATAATCGAATGAAATAGCTTTTGCTCTTCACGCATCTGCATTAATACGCTTTGTTCTGTGTTGGCTTGAACTTGTTCCAACACCAATACTTCTGCACGATGTTTATGATTTCGGGCGATAATCTCTTCGGCAATATTATTCACATGAAATAAAGCTGTGCGTCCTTGTCCTTCTGCAACAAATGAACCTACACCTTGTATGCGTACTAGCAAGC
>NZ_MELG01000083.1:961-35093 GCF_001767535.1 Acinetobacter sp. GWC1_38_13
GAATCTTTTTATTGACTGTCCATGTGCCTTCGTAGATTTTCTGTGAAATCATTTGTTTCACTCGCAAGTACAAAGGTACAGGACTGTCTTCCCCGAGTGATAAATCCAAATCAGTTTGCTTGGATGTTCTTGACATTGACTAAAACTCATACACAATACTTAGAGCTATTGTATATAGATTATCGCCAATTTGTATATACAAGCTTATACAATTAAACGTCTAAAATTAAATTAATGTTGAATTTCATTTGCTTGATTTTTGAAAATTCTAAACTTGTATAAGCCTAAACTGTATAGCGCTTACTCAAACCCCAATCTGCCAATATACGACGATACATGGTCGAGGAACGATCCGCTTCAAAATGTGCTTCCATTGTAATATCTACAGGCAATTCTTCAGGTTTTTGAGACTCTACCATTTCTTGATCTTCTGCAAAAATTTGTGCATTAAAGTCATAAACAGCTTGCAAATCCCCAGTAGTATCAAAGTTACGTGTCAGTGGTACAAACAATCGAGTTTTGTTATGCGAGATTGGGCAACAAGCATTTAAAATCTTTAACACACCATCATTCGGAAAATGAATCGTCAATACTGCTGAAAAAGGTGGATAGACATCAAAAATCCGCTCCCAAAGAAAATCATCAGGCGCTAAATGTTGCATCCCATGCGGATAATTACTGACGTTACTGACATATTCAGTATGTAACCCATAATCGGTGCGTTCAGTTAAATATTTCGGAACAACTGGATTTTCACGGTCAGCAAAGGCTTCATGATGCACCCAAGCAAAATGTGCCACATCAATAAAGCCCTCTAATTGACGACCACTCGAACCAGCAATATCCACATATGGAGGTAGAATTGCTTGGTGTTCTTCTGTATCCCATGTATATAGTACCGGGAAATTTGCCAAGCTTTCATCTCTGCCTAAAATACTCGTCCATACCAAACCATATTTTATAACTACTGGAAATTTGGTTAATAAAAAACGATCAGAAATTTTGGTTAAATCAGGCTGCGCAGGAATTTTTGTGCATTTACCTTGCTCATTGAAATGCAAACCATGATAAGGGCAAATAATGGTTTCGCCTTCAACCCAACCTTTACTTAGTGGTACACCACGATGTGGACAAATATCACGAACTAAATGAATGTTGCCTGACTCAGTTTTATAAATCGCCATATTCAGATCAAGCAACGTGACTTGCTGTGGATTAGTCGTTACATCTTCAACTCGTGCTACGGGATACCAATGTTGAGCCAATATGTGCCAATCCTGATCATCAAACTGACTGTGACAAGGCTTATTGGGAAGATTGATTAATGGAATTGCATTCATGCTTTGCTCTCATTTTTCTGCTATAGATCGAGAATCTGTATGGCTTAAATGCAGTGTGAAACAGAATGTTTTTTCCGTCTATTAGAATGAATTTGATCATTCATTCTAAAAATTAGAACAGGAACGGCACTAAAATTGCTTTTGTATAAATACTTATTTTTATAAAACGTACATGTAATGGCATTACCCTTTTCTCGCTTCGCTGAATATTTTATTGCAGTCGCCAAAACAGGTAGTTTAAGAAAAGCAGCGGATCAGCTTTTTATTTCTGTTTCAGCGGTTCATCGTCAGATCGTTTTGGCTGAAGAAGAACTTGGTGTAGCTCTATTTGAACGTCTGCCGAATGGCTTAAAACTGACCTTGGCTGGTGAATTGTTATATGCAGATTTGCGAAATTGGCAAAAAGACTTTCAAATGACACAAAAGCGCTTGAATGAAATCCAAGGCTTACAGCGTGGTTCAATTGATTTTGGTGTAATTTCCGCACTCAGTGAAAGTTTTATCACGGATGTGATTCAAACCATTCATCAAGATTATCCTTGGATTAATTTCAATATTCGCGTCTTAGATAGCGACTCTGTTGTTGATCTCGTCATTAACGCAGAGCTCGATTTTGGTTTAATCCTCAATCCAAAACATCAGCATCAATTGCAAGTCAGCTCTTTTATTGAAATGCCACTTGGTTTCGTCATTCCGAAACAACATCCCTTAGCAAATAAAGAAAAAATCTATTTCTCGGATACATTGGAGTTCAACCATATCATCGCTGCTGCACCGTTGATTATTCATGATCATGTCATGGCCTTATATAAGAAGGATGATTTTAATCAACCCCATCAAATTGAATGCAACGATATTCGTATGATGCTGTCATTTCTTAGAAACAGTCTAGGCATTGGGATCATGAGTTATCTAGATGCCTATGCTTTTATTGAAAATGGTGAATTTGAGTTCAGAACTATTCACGAAAATGGACTACATCCGATTACCCTTGCCTTGTGTGTTGCACCAAAACGGCAACTCTCACGAATATCACAAATTATGATGAATCAAATCATTGAACACATGGAAGCACTAAAATTGCGCATGATTGAGATTATCCAGTAAACAAACTCGATTAACGCACCAAAATAAAACACACAAACATTTGATTTATATTGCTTTATTATTTGACACCCAAACATTTCATCAAGTAATTTAATGAGAAGTTTCACATTTCCATCTTCTTAGGCAAACCCATGACACCCATAGATCAAACTAGCCATGTCACCCATGATTATCCTCGAGATATGTTAGGTTATGCCAATCATCCTCCACATGCTCAGTGGCCAAATCAAGCCAAAATTGCCGTTCAGTTTGTATTGAATTATGAAGAAGGTGGAGAAAAGCACATTTTGCATGGTGATGATGGTTCGGAGCAGTTCCTCTCTGAAATCAGTGGCGCTGAAAGTTATCCAGCACGACATTTGTCCATGGATTCTATTTACGAATATGGTTCACGTGTCGGGTTTTGGCGAATTCAACAGGAGTTTGCTAAACGTCATTTACCTATGACGATTTTTGCTGTTGCGATGGCATTACAACGAAATCCGTTAGTGGTTGAAGCAATCAAACAAAATCACTATGACGTTGTTTCGCATGGTTTACGTTGGATTCATTATCAAAATATAGATATTGAAACTGAGAAAGCACATATGACTGAAGCCATGCAAATTTTAAAAAATTTATTTGGGGAATATCCAACAGGTTGGTATACAGGACGTGATAGCCCCAATACCCGTCAACTGTTAGCTGACTATGATCATGTGCAATATGACAGTGATTATTATGGGGATGATCTACCTTTTTGGACAACACTATCGAAAGAGAATGGTGAAACTCGTCCACATCTCATTATTCCATATACGCTTGATACGAATGATATGAAGTTCGCCTCTCCGACTGGTTTTAATCGTAGTGAAGATTTTTTTGAGTATTTAAAAGATGCTTTTGATGTGTTGTATGTTGAAGGAGCGACTTCACCGAAAATGCTATCAATCGGGATGCATTGTCGAATTTTAGGTCGCCCTGCTCGTTTTAAAGCACTACAGCGCTTTTTGGATTATGTGCAAAATCATGATCGTGTATGGATTTGTACTCGTCAACAGATTGCGGAGCACTGGTATAAATATCATCCTTATCAGTGGTAAACCTATCGTTAGACTGGCGGTATCCTTGCCGCCCTACACGATAGTAATCATCAATATAAATTCAAAAAGCTTAAGCCCTACTAAAGTAAATCATAGCCTAATAATATTACGTAACTGCTTAGGCTATTTTCGCCATTTCCACACTCCTCTGTTGCAAGAGTTTTACCGCATCCTTAGCTTGCGAAGCCAGCTCCATCATATCAACATCAGGAATTTGGTCATTTTCTACCACCATTTTCCCTGCGATAAACATTGCTTGGATATGTGCCCGACCACCACTCGCGACAGGGGCAATTGCCATATCATGTAAGCCAAAATAACGAGGATCATCTAAACGATACAGCACTAAATCAGCTTGTTGACCTACTTCAATCGTACCCACTTGATCTAAGCCTAAAATTTTAGCGCCTCCAACTGTGCCCCAACGTATAATATCTTCAATAGTCGCAGCATCAGCCCCGCCTTCAAATTGCCCGCCCTCGTACTGTGGGACAGCCAACATCCCTTTTCGAGCACGTTGCAATAACCATGCGGCATGTGTTTCTGACAACATATCGGCAGCCTCATTTGACGCCGCACCATCCACACCAATCGAAATGGTCATGCCAGCTTTTTCTAAAGTCACTAAATCAGCAATACCGCTACCCAAACGCGCATTACTTTGTGGGCAATGTGCAATACCTGTATGGGTTTGCCCCAAGATTTGAATTTCTTCAGGTAATAGCTTCACGAGATGCGCAAACCAAACATCATGTCCCACCCAATCATTTTCGGCACAATATTGCACAGGTGTCATGTTAAATTTGGCTTTTGCCGCATCCAAATAATCTACCGTTTCAGATAAATGACTATGCATTCGGATACCTAGTTGACGCGCGATCTTGGTACTTTCCCGAAACTGTTGCGCTGTCGTTGAGTGCAAAGTCGATGTCGGCGCCATCACGATTTTGCGAAAAGCATGACTATCTGGTTGATGATATAAATGCACTAAGCGCTCAATATCCGCCATATAGTCATCGAACTTTTCAGGGCGCAATGCCTGTGGTAATTCACTTTCTAAACCACGCGTGAGCGTTGCACCACCTCGACACAACACAAAACGCATGCCTAGCTTTTCTGCTTCATCAAATAATATCGCAGCGCCATCAAACGGCATTTTTGGCCAATATAAATAATGATGATCGGCGACTGTTGCACAACCTGAACGTAATAGTTCAATTAAGCCAATACGAACCGCAACTCTAAATGTTTCTTCATCAAATGCACCACGAAAACGATATGGGGTGCTGGCAAGCCAAGCTGTTAAGCTTTGATTTAAGCCTTGCGGCTCACCTTTCAGTAAAGATTGAAACAAATGATGGTGTGTATTGACCCACGCTGGATAAATAACGCAATTTTTTGCACTCACCACCTGTTCATGTGGTTGTTGCGTAAGCTGACCTATTTCCTTAATTTTGCCATCTTGAATACGAATATCAGTGGCAGAAGACCGCGCGGCATTCGCTGATAACCCTGTCAAAATCGCATGGGCATTTTTAATCAAATAACTGTGGTTCATCATACTTGTTCACTCTCATGCCATTTATTTAAGAAAATACGACTCAACAAAGACATGGCGACAAATAAACCCAGACCTGTACAAGTAATTAAAAATAAAGCCGCAAACATTAATGGTAAATCTAACTGGAAACCCGCTTATAAGATTTGATAAGCCAAGCCAGCACTAGTACCACCTGCTCCTGCAACAAACTCAGATACCACTGCACCGATCAAAGCCAAACCACAGGAAATTCGTAAACCACCAAAGAAATAAGGCAATACATTTGGTACACGTAAGCGCATTAAAATTTGCCAACGGCTTGCTCTATTAATCTGAAATAAATTGAGCAAGCCTTTATTTACGCTGCGTAAACCGAGAGTTGTATTGGTTAAAATTGGAAAAATTGCCACTAACATGGCGCACACAACCAGTGCTAGAGTTGTATTTTGAATCCAAATAATTACTAGCGGTGCAATTGCAACAATCGGTGTGACCTGAAATAAAATTGCATACGGCATAAAACATGCCTCAAGCACACGACTTTGTACAAATACAAAAGCAACCAAAGTTCCAATGATGACTGCACACGCAAACGCCAACATAGTAATTTTCAAAGTGACCCATAAACTACCAAATAGCAAACCCGATTGATTGATCATGCTCATTGCAATATCACTCGGCTTCGGCACGATATAAACAGGAATATTCATCTGTTGAAAACTCAGTTGCCAAACTAGAAGTAGCAACAAACCTAAACTCAGTGGTGCCGCAATACGCTGGATCGCAGGATTTTGCAATAAAGGTTTAATCATGATCATGGCCTCCACTTGCTTCTGCTAATAATTCAGAAAGATGAGAGCATTGTTTGATAAAGCCTTCAGAGGTTCTAAAGGATTCATCGCGTTGATACGGTCCATCCACAGGTAGATCTGCAACCACACGCCCTGGGCGTGCACCCATCACAATCACACGTGAAGACAAATAAACCGCTTCATAAATACTATGGGTAAGGAACACAACCGTTAGATCACGCTCTGACCAAAGTTTGCGAATGTCACTATCTAATTTATGCCGCGTAAACTCATCTAATGCGCCAAAGGGTTCATCCATCAGTAATAAATCAGGTTCTGTAACCAATGCTCTTGCAAGTGAAGCACGCATTTGCATACCGCCTGGCAACTCTCTTGGATAGGCTTTGGCAAATTTATCCAAACCAACGGCTTTTAAAGCTTCGTGGACTTTTGGCGTACTTTCTGACTTGGCAACATGCCTTAAATCCAAAGGTAAACGTACATTATCTTCAATATTTGACCACGGCATTAAGGTGGCTTCATGAAATACCATTGCCATTTTGCATTGCGACTGAATATCAGCCTTGCCGTTCCAACGCACATGCCCAGCAGAAGGCTGCTCAAGGTCGGCAAACATTTTTAATAATGTACTTTTGCCACACCCCGATGGTCCAAGCAAAGAGACGATTTCACCACGCAAAATATTGAGGTCTAAACGTTGTAATGCATGTGTACCATTTGGATAAGTTTTTTCTGCGCCTCTGACCATAATCATAGGCGTTAAGAAATTTGATGATTCTTTGACTGGAATATCAACAGATAAAGCTGAATTCATATGGTTTCCCCTTCGTGCAAATGCCCTATTTTCTTAACCGATTCAAAACAGCTTATTTCTTCGCAGTATTAACGAACTGTGTTGTATAAGCCGATTTCCAATTGGTTTTGGCATTGAGTAAACCTGCACCCACCATAAAGTCACGCGTTGCTTTCCAACGGGCATCGGTCATCACACCAACACCCATTTTTTTCGCATCCCCTCCATCAATTAAGTTACGTTTACGCATTTGATCTACTGCAAAAGCCAGTAGCTCATCATTCATATTTGGATTTTCTTTTTTAATCACTGCATTTCCTAATTTCGGATCTGCTAAATAATTTTTCCAACCCTCCATCGAGGCTTGAACAAAACGGCGAAGTACATCTGGCTTTGCTTGAATCACATCATTGCGTGTAACCAAAATACCACCATAAGCAGGATAACCAGCATCGGCAAATAAGAAGAAATTACTTGAAGGTTCAGCTTTTTTTGCTTGTAACACTTCTGAAGTCGCATAAGCTTGTTGCGCAACATTTTTCCCTGCAAGGAATGGCTGCATGTTAAATGTATATGGACGTGCTTGAGCTGCATTTAAATGATATTTGCCTTTCAACCAAGGCCACCAACTTGCTTGACCGCTCGTCGAGACAAGAATCGTTTTTCCTTTTAGATCAGCCAAAGACTTTACATCGCTATGTGTAAGTATGCCTTGTGGATCAAATTGAAATGGTGCAGCAATGGCTTTGATTGGGAAATTGCTTTCAATTCCTTTTAGAACTTGTAAATCGTAATTAATAATAATGTCTGCACGTTTTGAGAGTAATAACGTCATATTGTTGACTTGCGCCCCGCCGATTTTAATATCGACATCTAGACCATATTTTTTATAAATCCCTTGTGCTAAAGCTTGATAGTAACCACCTTGTTCAGCTTGCGCATACCATGTCGTTTGTAGAACCAATTTATCGGCAGCTTGAGTAAATGAACTGAATAATAGTGTGCTTGCAATGACAGTTAATCGTCCTTTGCCTACATAATGCTGAATTTTCATAAGTAAGACCCCTAAATATGTATGAACTCATTTCGCTATTCTTTTAGGGGAATCAAAACCAAATGTATAAAAGCACACAGATTCTCTCAAAGCCAAATCATGACTTTGTCCCCAAAAGAGGAACAGCTAACGCTGTAGAGCAATGTCCCATGTGTAATACACACTAACCGCTTATACTCACTCATGATTTAGCAAACACCATGCCAGTATTTATTTAATAGAGATTTTTCATATAGATAGATTAAAAACTAGATTTCATATTGATGTCAGCTATTCATTCTTCACTAACATTTGCGCTTTATTCTGAATTATTTTGGATAAAAAAATAAAATGCACCATTTTAAGACCACACCATGCGCAAAAAATAATCAAATATTAAATTAACCACCAAACCTATTGATTTATTTTCATCTAATCAGCATTAAATCTAGCATTTTACAGACACTAATCCAGTTCGTAGCTTATTTTTAAACATTGGTATAGAAAATGCCTATATAGATTTGTTAGAGTAGAAGCGTTCAGCATATATCTAAAAATATATGTGGGTCATTGCTCAGAAATAAGCTCACTTTCTATTGATTTAGAAGGTATTGCTCTTTTTTGAAATAATGACCCAGTCGCCTTTCATTCAATTTGATTGGGTCATGGTCTATCCAAAAATTGAGGTGAAATATGAATGCAAACATGACCAACTTAGCTGAGGAAAATAACTACAGCCTCGAAGAACTCCAGAAAGAATCTCGCATGGGCGCTTTAGGTCAAGAAACATTTGAACGTGAAGTTCGCGTGATTGATTTATCTGACTTTGAACAACGTAAGTATGACATAGCAGATCAGCTCTGGTCAGCAGCAACCGATATTGGTTTTTTTCAAGTTTCAAATCATGGCATTGATTTAGATCAAATCAAAAATGCCTTTGAAATGACTGAAAACTTTTTCAATCTTCCTGAACACATCAAAGCACAATACCCATTGAACCGTAATGCGGGCTGGGAAAGTAAAGCGCAAATTCGACCATCCACCAGTACGCCTGATCAAAAAGAATCTTATCAAATCACTCGTCCACGTATGGCTGGCTTATATCCCAGTGAACAGGAATTACCGACATTTAAAGCAACCATGCTTGAGTTTGAAAAATCTTGCTGGCAAGTCGGTATGAAAATATTATCTTGCTTCGCCTACAAACTTGACTTTGCAGATAATTTCTTTGCCCTTGCACATGACCCCGACCAAGAAACCTATCAAAGCACGCTTCGGATGTTGCACTACTATGCAATCGACCCAGCCATTAAAGATCAACTTGGTTTATGGCGTGCAGGTGCACACACTGATTTTGATTGCTTAACTTTATTGTTCCAGCGCAAAGGTCAAGGTGGCTTGCAAGTCTGTCCTGGTAAAGATATGGCGCAACAACAATGGACTAGCATTGAACCAAGAGACGATGTGATCACCTGTAATATTGGCGATATGTTGATGCGCTGGAGCGATGATCAATTACCATCGAATTTCCATCGTGTCAAAAATCCTGAAGCTCATGAATATCAGGGTGCACGATATAGTTTGGCATTCTTTTGCCAAGCCAATGAAGATGTTGTGATTGAAAGTCCTAAAAAGAAATATCCTGCGATTACGGCTAAGGAATATTTAAAACAGCGGATTAGTGCCAATTTTGAAGGGAAATACTGAGTAAATTTGCGGTCAGAGACTCACTATCTCTGACTGCGGTTGTTGCTCAACAATCCAATATGACTGAGTCAAATGGTGTACATCACAATTTTTGCCCTCACCGATACGATCCACCACTAAAAAATCACTTTTAGCTTCTAAAGTAATAAGTGGATGATGCCAAACCCCTTGGTGATAATTCACACCTTGCCGACCATTGGATAAAAAGGCATAAATCTGTTGTTCATCAGGTCGTGTTTCATCAAATGCTAATGCCACGATGATGATAAATTTCTGTTGTTGTAATGGGATAAAAGACTGTGAACCATAAGGATGACGCTCCAGCATATCGATTTTAAATGGAATCTCTGTTGCTGATAAATTATGGAAAACACTGATACCCACAGCAACATTGTCGCCAGACACTTGCGCGATAGGTAATGAATGATAGCGCTCTGTTAAACCTTGATTAATCGGAAAAAAATCATGGTTTTCTTTTTCAATAACATCACCAAAGGCTGCGAAGTTGGCTTGAGTTAATGGCTGAATCTGGATGCTTTTCTTCATAGATTGATTTTCACTTTAATACCTTGAATTTAATTTAAAAGTGATCTAATTATTAAAAAATGATTAGCAGAGTCATTCTGAGTTATCATCAAATCTCAGGATAAACCTGCGGTTCGCCCTACTTTTCTTTCGGGAAAAGTAGGCAAAACCATTTGTTAGACTGACATTACGTCCATGTAATGCAGTCCAACAGGCGGCATCCATGCCGCCTCCACGATAGTAAATAAATACCTAAATTTCATATCTAATACTATTTAATAATTTTTCTCCATAAACGAATGCGACTAATCCCACCATCTGGAATCATATTTAGACGGATGTAGTTCACTTTTTGATGCTGCAAGATTTCAGCAATATATGTGTGAATCGCGTCCATTGATAAAGGCTGCTGTTCTAATAAGTAAGACCAAAACATACTTTGAGGAATCAACTGTGCATCTGTTGCATCCTCAACATAAGCGGCTTGGATCGAACAAAATGCAGGAAAATTACCTTTAAAATGTGCTGTATCAACTTCTATTTTTTCTACATGCCCAGTTTGTCCTAACGCAATAACACACCAATCAAAACCAGGCTCACGGCGGCGCTTGGTTTCCCAACCATCGCCCATATTAATGCCACGATCTGGGCTGAGTAGGTTATTCGGATGCCCGTAATGTGCATCACTAAATGCAACAATACGCCCACCATTTTTCAAACCAATCAGATCAATTTGTTGGGTTGAATCTATATTTTCCAGTAGGACATTTCCGTAAACACGTAAACGAGCAACACCGCCATCAGGGAAAATGTTAAGTCGAATATGAGTGATTTTATGTGCTTCGCAGCTAAAAAAATGATGATGATCAGGAGACAAAACCGAGTTTTCTAACAATGGGATCCAAGTAATATTTTCCAGTTGATCATCAGGTGCATAACACCCTTCTATTGAGGCAGAAGCAGGATAATTCCCTGTGAAAAAAGAAGTATCGAGATCAAAGCCTGAAACTTTTCCAGTTACACCTAAGCGAACAATACACCAATCATAACCAGCTTCGCGCTTACGGCATGTTTCCCAGCCATCCATCCATTTGCCATGATCATCAAACTTACCTTCAATAAATTTTGCAGGTTCTGGTTGTAGCATTCGTTCCGCACTTGCAAAAAACTCATCTGAACAAGATACAATGCTCGCGCCGATGGGCGCACCAGCTAAATTGGTTAAACCCTGTAAGTTATCTGGCAAAGTTACTACTTTGGCAATATGCACCGTCATTGATCAATCCTAAAAACATTTTCATATGGTTCATTCTATGCAAAATCCAGTCCAACTGGTCTGACCTGTTGCAAATAATTATCTAATTTTAGCTTTGAAGCAATTTAAATTTATGAATTTTGTGTAGAATCAAATTGTTCATTTTTATTTTTCGGAAACGATGTTTATGAGTCCACAAGAAATGCTTAATGGAAAATCATGTCAGGTGACTGAGCAAGCTGTGGAAATCATTCATCAACGTATTCAAGAAGGTACTTATGCAATTGACTCTACATTACCTTCCCAACGTGATCTTGCTGCCCAGTTAGGAATCAGTCGCGCTTCTCTACGTGAAGCTTTAACTCGCCTTGCTGCTTTAGGTCTATTAGAAATCAAGGCTGGTAAAGGTGTTTATGTCATTTCAAAGCATAGTAAAGCAGCCGAACAATGGGAAGGTGAACATCGCATTTCTTTAAAAGATTTCTATCAACTACGCTATGTGCTTGAAGGATTTTGCGCCTTGCTGGCATGTGAATATCTAACTAAACAAGATAAAGTGATTTTAAAACAACACTATGAAGCGCTCTCAAGTGCAATTTTGGAACAAAATTGGCAAGCTGCATCTGATTGTGATTATGCATTTCACCAACATATCATTGAATTAAGTCATAATCAGTCAATCATTCAAACACTTAAA
Organism: Acinetobacter sp. GWC1_38_13; assembly: GCF_001767535.1. Lineage (NCBI taxonomy): Bacteria > Pseudomonadati > Pseudomonadota > Gammaproteobacteria > Moraxellales > Moraxellaceae > Acinetobacter > Acinetobacter sp. GWC1_38_13. The sequence goes on from NZ_MELG01000083.1 coordinate 12,853, forward strand.
ATGCATAATGAATGGATTAAGAAAAGTCAGATTCTTCCCTTCGTTCAACCTAATCTAGCATTCAAAACCATTCAAGAACATGATGCGATTTTACAGGCGCTATTTAAACAAGATGCTATAGCGGCTGAAAAAACGATGCAGGCACACATTATTGGCGCTGCACAACGTGCTGGAGTTTATTTTTCTCGTCATGAGCAATCATAAAGCTCAAAAACTTAATTGTCATTTTGATTCATTTATCTAGGATCAGATATCGATACACATACTTTTTTTATTTTATAGATTGATGATATATAAATAACTTTCTCAGAGAAGCATGTTCTAGATAAAAATTTTACCCACCAAAATACCAACGCACTGCTTTAATCCAAACTTTGAACTACATTAAAACACCCAACCTATTCTTGCATTTTAATAATGCAAATTTACTGGTATGACCTGTTAAACCACAGGTTAAAATTGGCACAATTCTCGCTTAAGACTTATTAGAAATTTATAGTTCTAAAATTAGGGTCTAAAAGATGAATATTGCGATTGTAGGTGCAGGTATGGGCGGTTTGACTGCTGGTATCGCTTTAAAAAAATTTGGGCATCAAGTCACGATTTATGAGCAAGCAGCTGAAATATTACCTGTAGGAGCAGCGATATCACTCTGGTCGAACGGCGTAAAATGCCTAAATTATCTTGGTTTGACTGAGCAAATTCAAACTTTAGGCGGACAAATGGAATCATTAGCCTACATCGATGGCCTGAATAATCAAACCATGACTCAGTTTGATTTAACTCCTTTGTATAAAGAAGTTGGACAACGTGCCTACCCTGTTGCGCGTGCAGATTTACAACAACTTCTCATGGAAACATTTGGCTTAGAAAATATTAAACTAGGCATGAGAATGACCGAGATTGAAGATCAGTCTGAATATGTCAATATTCATTTTTCCGATGGTTCCCAGATAAAAGCAGATCTATTGATTGGTGCAGATGGCACTCACTCTATCACGCGTAAGTTTGTACTCAGCAATCAAGTTGAACGACGTTATGCTGGTTATGTCAATTGGAATGGACTCGTTGAAATTGATGAAAAAATTGCACCAGCACAACAATGGACAACCTATGTCGGTGAAGGAAAACGTGTCTCACTTATGCCTATAGCACAAAATCGTTTCTATTTCTTTTTTGATGTGCCTATAGAAGCAGGTCTACCCAATCAACGTGATCAATATAGAACTGAGCTGAAAAAAAATTTCAAAGATTGGTGTTCACCTGTGCATCAACTGATTGATCGTTTAGATGAGCAAAAAACCAATCGCGTTGAAATCCATGATATTGAACCTTTTATGAGTTTTTATAAAGGTCGTGTCATTTTACTTGGCGATGCAGCACACAGTACAACCCCAGACATTGGGCAAGGTGGTTGCCAAGCAATGGAAGATGCTATTTACTTGGCACGTGCTTTGCAAATAAATACTTTTGGGCTAAGTGATGCACTAGAACGATACCAGAACAAACGTAATGACCGAACCAAAGAAATGGTATTACGTGCTCGTAAGCGTTGTGATGTAACGCATATGAAAGATCAAAAAGTGACTGAAGAATGGTATCAATCACTCTATACAGAACAAGGTTCGCACATCATGCAAGGAATTATTAGCAATATTGTGGGAAATCCTTTAGATTAATAACATAAAGTTTTAACTCCCCCCTTCAATGGGGGCTTTTTTTGTCTAATTTTAATTTTCAGAATTATAAAATTAAAGTGACTTCAAAAAGTCTATACGCTGTTTCAACAGCGTGACCTGACAATCAAGATTAAAAATCATCGTTGAGGGACTATAGCCACTATCAACACTAACAAAATCACCACACTGCTGATCTTTATAATTAGACCAAGACTTCTGAGCTGTATCTAGCTCTTTTCTAGCTTCAGTCTGTTTATAAACTTTTTTATAGATTGTATTTAGCTCAGTCCTCAACCTTTTTACTTCTTTATCTAAACATTCTGTAGCTTCAAAAGAATTAGCTGATTTAGCACAAATCTGAGCAGCGTAAATTTCTGAAGACATGGCTAACGTTAAAATTAATAGGCTTTTTTTCATCATTATTTTTTCAATCAAGATAGTTGTTTATAAATTCAGATAAAGTCTAACCTAATTTTAGAAATTATTTAGAAATAAAATTAACTTAACATACATTTACTCTCTTTTTAGACAATCGAAAGCACTCTAATTGTGTTTTTCTAAATTTTTAAGAGCCCAACAACAAATCACTTCTAAATTATTTAGAATACTGTTTTATCTTTTCTCAAATCAAAAGCTCCCCTAGACCTATTCAAAAATGAATAAGTAATTTTTTAATGGTTGATGTTTAAAACGTGTGATTGATTTGGAAAATCAAGCCACTTCTATACAGCTATGAGTGGCCAGAATTAATAGGTAATGTTGTTGTTTCCACCGATTTTTTGGCGAAAGGTAAATGATTAAATAAAATATTGAGCAAAATGGCAGTGATACATGCTGAGCTAATTCCAGAATGTAATAGTGTACTAACCCATTTTGGAAACTGTGCATAGAACTCATGGTTTGCAATCGGAATCATTCCAATTGCCAATGAGGTTGCGACAATAATCAGATTTTTATGATCGTTATAATCAACTTTTGCCAATGTGCGGATACCACTTGCGGCCACTGTGCTAAACAATACAATACCTGCCCCACCTAATACTGGCATTGGAATAGCAGCGACTAACCGCCCAACAATTGGTAATAAGCCAAGTACTACCAAAATCCCTCCAGCAGTAGATACAACAAAACGACTTTTGATTCCTGTAATTGCAACCAAGCCTACATTTTGTGCAAATGCGGTTTGCATAAACGAACCAAAAATTGGGGCAACTGCACTGGACAACATATCAGCGCGTAGACCATCTCCAATCCGTTTAGAATCAACTTTGCTTCCAACAATTTCACCAATTGCGATAATGTCCGCCGTAGTCTCAGTCATAATAACTAAAGTTACGATCACCATAGAAAGAATGGCAGTAAATTCAAATACTGGCATTCCAAAATGAAAGATATGAGGAAAAGCGAACATTGAACCGTTAGCAACTTTGGAAAAATCTGCAAAACCAGCCAATGAAGCGATAATTGTTCCTAATACAATCGCCATTAAAATTGCCAGACGACGCATTAACTGACTTTTTAACATACTGAAAATAATGACAATCGCTAAAGTCATCGCAGCTAAACCAATATTTGCTGGATCTCCCCAGTTTTCAGCTTTTGGATTCCCCCCATCATCCAACGAATCGCAACGGGCAATAAAGAAATACCAATCATCGTAATCACACAGCCAGTCACCACAGGTGGGAAAAAACGAATAATTTTTGAAAAGAATGGTGCTAGTAATAAACCAATCAATGACGCAACGATGACTGCGCCAAATGCTGAAGCTAATCCTCCACCTGTGGTGACAATTGCCAAAATTGTTGCAACACCAGCAAAAGAGACTCCTTGAACAATCGGCAGTTTTGCACCGAAATGCTTAAAGCCCAATGTTTGTAACATTGTTGCTATGCCTCCAACAAAAAGCGCAGCAGCAACCAACAAACCTATTTCCGAGGCTTCTAAACCTGCGGCAGCGCCAATAATGATAGGTGGTGCAATAATTCCACCATACATGGTCAGCACATGTTGCAGTCCATAAATGATGTTTTTATTCATTCCTAAATATTGATGTTCTGCAGATACCCTTGCACGAGCTTCACTGTGCATTTTATCGTTGTGCATGTAATTTTCCTCTATAAAAATTCTTTGTTAATGCATGGTGTACCTAGCTACCGCGATAGGTTGAATAGGAAAATGGACTAATTAATAAAGGCACGTGATAGTGCTGATGAATATCCGATACTGTAAAATCGATACAAACTTTTGGATAAAAGCTTTCAATCTCTAGAGATTGAAAGTAATCGGCAATGTTGAAGATGAGCTGATAATTGCCTATTGTGAATGAATCAAGATTAAAAGCTTTAATACGACCATTTACATCGGTTAATTGCGTACCCATCGAAATATAGCCTTGCGACGTTTCCTTTAATAATTCAACAGAAACCCCTACAGCAGGTTTACCCAATGCAGCATTTAGAATATGTGTACTTATACCTGCCATTATTGAATCTCCTGCTTTAAGCGAATTAATGCAATTTCACTGAGTTGTTGTTTAACTTCTTGCTGCTCTTGTTCAGCTGAATTTTCTAAACGTCGATTGAGTTCTGTTAACATTTCTGTACCTGAACGCCCTGCCGCTCGAATCAAAAAAATATGACCAAATTTGTGCTCATAAGCTAAATTGCCCTGAAAGAGTGCTTGTTGAATATCTTGATCTACACCAAGCTGAGCCTGTTCTTTTTGTGAAAACTGCTGCTCTCTTTCCGTTAATGTCATGGCAGCTTTTTTTTCACCAATTCGTGGATGTTGTGCCAGTGCTTCTAATATTTCTGACCATTGCCATATTCGAGCTTGTAAAGCAGCCGCTTGATATAATTCTTCAGCTGAACCAAAAGGTCGTTGCAGAACAATACTTTCAATCCATGATGGAATATGAACGCATGGTTTTAATGCTTCAAATGCTTGCTCATCATTTAAAAGATTAAATCGTTCTAAATTCATTGTTGCTCCAAATTATTTCATTGTCAGACTGGTCTGACCAGACAATTTATATTCAGGCAATGAACATGCCAAGACCGAATTTTGAGGACTAATTATTTTTTGAATTAAGTAAAATTAACAGTAAAAAAATCTTAAATTACTGTTCAATAATTAAAAAAGTTTCTTTATGTTTCATCGCTATAAAAGCATGGTTTTTCAAGTTCACGTCATATTCACACCTTCACTTCTAGAATCAAAATATGTATGTAATTGGATGATAAATATGACACTCTTAAAAACTCTAGCAATATCAACACTTACCTTGATTTCGCTCGTCGGATGTAAAAGCGTGCCAAGTTATACATCTGATTATCGTCAAGCTGATAAAAATATTACGGGTGTGGCTCTCGATCAAGAAAAGGCACAAATGATTGGTAACCGTTTTGTGAATGCCTTTAATACTTTAGGTACACCAGATTTTGTTAACAATGCCAGTGAATTATATGCAGATCGTTTATTTATCAATGACACACTTTCTCAATTTTCAAATAAACAAGACCTAATCAAACACTTTGAAGGCATGAATAAACGTGTGAGTAATGTCACGGTTAAACTTGTGAGCGCCACACATCAACGTGACTCTGCTTATATTCATTGGTATATGGCATATGACTTTAAAATGTTTGGTCGAACCAAATCTATGGCTTCATATGGTGTCACTCAGATGAAAATAAATGGTTCAAATCAAATCATTTTCCAACAAGACTATTGGGACCCAGCAAATGGTTTATATCGCTCATTACCATATGTCGGAAGTGGTTATTCTATGATCTTACCGTTCAAAAAATAGTTTAAAATTCAGCCCCCTTTAAGCAGAAAATAAATTATGGAAATCAATTTATTATCAAAACAATTAAAACGGATTAAGGCTTTAATTGTTCTAGCGCTGATCGATGCCTATGATGGTTCGATTCTCGAATACTTTGGTGATGAATTTTTCAATATTGATTTAGCTGCTGCTGAAGGGGCAAATTTACTCAGCTATCAACGACAACTGATGGCTGAGCTTGATTCAAATGATTACTTAGAAGGTGTCTTGGTCACGATGCGCGATCAATATCATATCGTGACGCCATTGGAAACCAATCATACGCTTTTCCTTTATGCTGTTTTAGATCGTACCGACACAAATCTTGCTTTCGCACGGTATGAGATACAGCAAGTTGAACGAAAACTTAATTTCTATACCTATTAAGCTCGGTCTATATAAGGCTAGATCTACATTTGAAAACTGAGGATTTGTTATGTTTTACCACAGAAAAATCATAGTGCTCTCAAGTGTACTATTTCTCTCTCTCGCAACAAATCTTAGTCATGCAAGCACTCAATTTTGTAAAAACGCGCCGATTATCGTGACTAAAAAGAATGTTGGTACAGTCAGTTATTATGCTAGTGACTGTGATCAAAAATGGGATAGTCAAGATATACAGCTCGACTTCATGTACACTCGCGATATTCCAGAATGGGCTTTTAAAAGAGCAGCCACTCATTTCCTCAAGAAAAATGTCAGCAATTTTACGGATAATTCTGCATTGAATAAAATTACATCTTTATATAAGCCTGTCCGTAAAGGCGATCTGTACTCATTAAAATATAGTCATTCCAATCAAACACTTTCGCTGTCTTTAAATCAAAAACCACTTGGGAAAATCACGGATACTGAAGCCAATCAGTATTTTAAAATTTGGTTTGGAAGCCAGCCATTTAATGCTAAATTAAAGCAACAATTACTAAATCAATAACTTGACTATTATTATGAGCAATCAATTTATTCTGATGGTTGAAGATCACTATGAACTTGCAGCAACAGTGTGTGAGTTCCTAGAAGAGCATGGCTTTGTGATCGATCATGCACGCAACCTTGATGCGGCACGAAATTTTCTAAAGAACCAACCCTACCATTTGCTACTTTTAGATATCAACCTTCCAGATGGTTCAGGCTACGACTTATGTGAATGGCTTAGAAATGATCAAGGTAAAGATATTCCTATCTTGATGTTAACCGCGAGAGATACCTTAGATGACAAATTAAAAGGTTTTACTGCTGGAACAGATGACTATTTAGTTAAACCTTTTGATTTTAATGAATTAGTGATGCGTATTCGTGCGTTGATTAAACGATCTCTTGGAGAGGTTTCTTCTAGTAAAATTCAAATCCATGATCTTATTTTAGATAGTTCTACCCAAACAGTTACCCGTGCAGGTCAACATATTGAGCTGCCAAGAATTCAGTTTAAATTACTCAAAATTTTGATGCGCAATTCACCTAAAGTGATCACTAAACAAGAAATTATCATCGAACTATGGGGAGATGAAGAACCTGAAAGTGATGCTTTACGCAGCCATATCTATAACTTACGCAAAATGGTCGACAAACCATTTGACCAAAAGTTAATTCATACCGTCTCAGGTGTTGGCTTAAAAGTCGCTTTTGAAGATTATTAAACTCAATTCATATACACCACAACGATTAAACCCGTTGTGTTTTCCAGTTTGAGATATTTGCGTGTGCTCAAATAATATTGTCGATCAAATAGCTCAACACGCCAGCCTAATTGATTACAGAGTTTTTGCACCAACTGTAATCCGATACCATGCCCTTTTGCTTTAAGTTGCAGTTGAGTCGTATTTAATTCTTGAACTTTGGAATCATTCGGCATCGTGATTCCAATCCCATTATCCGCAATCACAATACTATTTTTACGTTGAATAATATGAATGTTTGAGCCTTGGGAATAATTCAGAGCATTACGCAGGATATTGCTCAGAACCATTTTAGTCATAGATGGATAAATCATACGAGGAAATTCTTGAGGATCGTATTGGACTAGAATCTCCATTCCTTTGCTTTGACTCACTGGATCTAAGTCACTTACCAAATCACGAATGATCGTTGATAGAGTCATTTGTTCAGCGGTTAGCGTGTTCGTAGTGTTTCGAGCAATAGCCAATAGCGTATCAACCAACAACTGCATATCTTCGATGGTATTCGAAATTCGATTTAGTGATTTATCTTCACCATATTTCGCCTGACAAAGTTGCACATTGCCTTTCAAAATCGTTAGTGGAGTACGCAATTCATGGCTCACATCACCCGTAAACTCTCTTTCTCGATAAATAAATTCAGTTAAAACTTGATGATATTTTTCCAGCGCTTGTTTTAGATATTCCGCTTCTAAATTGCCATTGGTACTAATGCCTTGAAACGGTGATGCTTCTTTATTTTGATGCGCCCAATCAATATGTTCTAAAGCATTGGCTAATCGAGTTATCGGTGAGAAATAACGTTTAGCACGACGGTTGGACCACCATAAAATACTGTAAAGCACAATAAGGCTAAACATTAACGGTGCAAGTCCGAACATCCATACAATTTTATTAACGTTACTTTCGCCAAAAACCAATAAAACGTGCTGACCATTTCGCTCTCCGTAAACAGTCATACGTTCTTTTCCATCCACAAAGATGCGGTGTACACCTTGTTCTAAACGTTGTCCTTTAAAAGCAGCGGGCGGCATTGCTGTGTTCCAACGATAGCCGTACAAATTCTTTGTGTCTGGTAAATCTGCATTTGGATTACGATCGACTCGAAGCCAATAATGTTCCATCTCTTGCTCGAGTGCAGTTTTAAGTAAAGAACCCTTAATTACCCATGCACTACACGCAATACCAATAATGATTGAAAGTGCGATCAGACCTATTTGCAACCAATAATGACGATTAAACATCTTGCTCAATGGATGTGTATTCACGCCATGATTTTTCGGTTTTAACATAAGCTGATCTGCAATAAACAATAATTAATTATACGACTTTCTTATTGAACAGGAAGTGACCAATCACCCACTCTTGCCCTTGTTCAAATCCAAATAACTCTGCACAAGCCATAAAGAATATACGCCAACGTTGCCACCATGCATCTGCATCTTGTGCATAGACTTGCTCAAACAAAGGTCTTAACTCATCAGCATGGCGATCCATATTTTCTAGCCAAGCATTAGATGTTTTTTCATAATGTGTGCCTGACCACTGCCAATGCTGCGCAAGCTCTAAATGATCTTGAAAATGTAAGAATGTAGAGGTAGATGGCATCAGACCACCCGTAAAAAAGTAACGTGACATCCAGTCATATTCACTTTTGATTTCAAAAGGATAATGTAAAAAGCGATGACAGAAAATATGACACCACAACTTACCATCTTCTTTAAGCCAAGACTGAATTTTCTCAAAGAGTTTCTGATAGTTTCTAACGTGTTCAAACATTTCAACCGAAACTACACGATCGAATGTATTGGTCTTTAATTCAAGCACATTGACATCGCAAGTGATGATTTGAATATTATTCAAATTACGTTTTTCAGCTTCAGCTAAAATATGCTGACGTTGAGTTGCAGAATTTGAAACACCTGTGATCTTCGCATTTGGATAACGCTCAGCCATCCATAGGGTAAATGATCCCCAACCACAGCCCAATTCTAAAATCTCTTGACCATCCTGCAACTGTGCACGATCGCTATATATTTGCAGTGCAAATTCTTCGGCTTCATCTAATGTGGTGTGGTCATGTGGAAAGAAACAGGCACTATATTTCAAACGTTTGCCTAAGACAGCCTGAAAGAAAGCAGTCGGCAACTCATAATGTTGCTCATTGGCTTTGTCTGTTTCAATCGCAATCTCACTGTGCTTCAACATATTGAGCACGTCCATATAACGCTGTGCACCTTGCTCAGGATCATAGCGCCCTTCTTGAATCAAACGCTTTTTACTCAATGCACGGATTGCTGCACGAATTGCCTGATCTGGAACTAAACCGCTTTCAACGAGTTTTAAAGATTTTTGAATAATAAAGTCCATGTGCAGTACCTACTGTTTGGGTTTCCACGGAATAAACATTGAAGTTCGTTTTTGATAATCGAGATAATTTTGACCTCGATTTTTTAATGCTTGTTGCTCACTGAATGGAATACCCGTGATGTAATACAAGAATAACCACATCAAAATTGGATAGATCCACAAGCTTAATAATCCTGCCGCTAATCCTATGATGGGATAAGCAAACCAATGCAGCCATTCAAAGAAGTAGTTTGGATGCCTTGAATACTTCCATAGACCTTGATCCATTGTTTTGCCATGATTTTTAGGATTTTGCTTGAAACGATATAATTGTTGATCTGCAACCGTCTCACCGACGAATGCAACAAACATCATTAGACCTGCAATAATCAGATAATCATTGATATCCATGCTCCAAGACATGCTTGGCACATTGAGCAAGCTCCACATCGGAATGCTAAATAAAATGGCTAATCCAGCCTGAAACATGAAAAATAGAAAGAAACCAAAATGTTGATATTTGCCCATTGCTCTACGCATGTTGGCATATCGACGGTCTTCTTCATGCTCAGCTAAATAACGACGGAATAGATGCAAAGTTAGACGCAAGAACCATATTGAACTGAATACGCCGAGAAACAATCTGACATTTAACGGAGCGATCTCAACAAACAATGCTGTAATGGCAATATTGAGAACAATACAGAAACTCCATGCGACATCTACGATACCAGCACGATGGTTAACTGTTGCCCACAACCAACAAAGCGTCATCACAACAGCATCAAGTAAAAACAATTGCCATATCATAACTGCCTCCTTGATGCTTAAAATAATGAGAAATTAATAAGGACTTGCTTCAAATAACAGGTGTACATCGCTGATCACCCCTTCTTTAAAGCCACCTTCGCAATAGCAAAGATAGAAATCCCACATCCGAATAAAGTTTTCATCAAATCCTAAAGCCAAAACTTGTTCTTTAGCATTTAAGAAACGCTCACGCCATTGATGAATCGTCTCAGCATAGCTCAAACCAATATCTTCAAGATGCTTTAAGCGTAACTGTTGTTCAGATGCCGCTTGAGTTAAAACGCTGATACAAGGGATAAAGCTCCCTGGGAAAATATAGCGTTTAATGTAATCCACGGTATTCAAGGCTTTTTTATAGCGCGCATCTTCAATCGTAATAGCTTGAATCAATCCCAACCCGTTCGGTTTTAATAAGGATCGGCATTTATTAAAGTAAGTCGATAAATATTGCTCACCCACCGCTTCAATCATTTCGATCGAAACTAACTTGTCGAATTTGCCTTCTAACAATCGGTAATCTTTGAGCTGAACATTGACACGATGACTGAGACCCGCATCGGCAATACGTTTGGTTGCTTCATCGTATTGTGCTTGAGAAATAGTGATCGTAGTCACTTTACAGCCATAATGCTGAGCAGCGTAGATCGCAAATCCGCCCCAACCACTACCGATCTCAACCAAGTGATCCATCGGTTTGAGTTGTAATTTCTGACAAATCAGCTCTTTTTTATAATCAGAAGCTTCTTCTAGAGTCATATCTTTGTGCTTATATACTGCACTGGAATACATCATTGAAGAATCAAGAAAGAGTTTGAAAAAGTCATTGCTCAGGTCGTAATGCTCTGCAATATTTTTTCGACTTCCTGACAATGAATTTTTACGTGTTTTGTACCAAGCTTTTAATACAAGTTGGCTGGCTTGAGAAATCACATTCTGATTAATCTTATCAAGCACATGACGGTTTCTCGCCAAAATTTGAATGACTTCAACGAGGTGTTCACTGCTCCAATAGCCGCGAATATAACCTTCAGCCGCACCAAGTACACCGTTTTTAAAAATGAGATCGATCAATTCTTTATTATGAATATCTATCGTAGCTTCTAAATCTGAAAGCTCTCCCACGGTACCATTCCATTCTCCACGAAAATGAATTTGACCATGACGAAGTTTGAGCAAGCTCCGAAGAACCAAAGGCAGTGAATCGTGTTCACCGAAAATAAGCGTTTTCATCATGTTGTTTTAAATCCTTATCTTTTTTAGGGTGCCGATAAAATGGAACTTTCTTTCGCCATAGATGAAAAGCTTGAACATAGATCGAAGCTAACATCTTGAAAGGTTCAAAGATATGATGAATAGCATAACGATTCAGTTGTGAAGGAACTGTGATGCTGGTTAAAGTGAAACGCATCGTTGCATCAAAGATAAATTTATCTGATTGATAAAGCTGCATATGAATCACATTTTGTTCATCTGAAAAGTTAAAGCACCATTTATAGTGAATATCCATCGGCATAAATGGAGACACATGAAAACTCTTTTCAAATTCGAACTCATAACTTTTGAAATGACTGTGCTCTTTTAATTTTTGACGGCAGTCATGCACATAAACTTTACGTTCATTCCAAGGGGTATTGGTGATTTCACTCAATATGAAAACAGGTTGTTTTTGAGGATTAAGTACAAAATAAAAGATGACTGAATTAAAACTAAATCCTAAAGTTCTTGGCAATGCGAGCACACGAATTTCTGATTGAGTCGATAAAATCGTGTCCACTTGCTGCAAAAGGATTTTCTTAATTCGTTCTCTGATCGAACCTGTATAGCCTTTTAGAAAATCATTTTCATAAAGATTTAAGATATTCCAACGCGAAGTTGAACAAAGCCATGAACGATCTAGGTTTTGATCGATACGATCTGGATCAAAGCATAAATAGCTCAAACTAGACTGAAAATCGTGTGCTTTGGGATGAAAGCGCCGATGTCTAATCTGAGCTTTGGCTATGGAAAGTGAATCTTCAAACATGTGATCACCTCCAAATTAGTCTTTAAGTTCTAATAGCTTATCTACTACACGCTGAGCACTTCTCGCCCCATCTTCATGAAAGCCCCACCCCCAATATGCTCCACAAAATGAACTGCGGTTTTGACCATTGATCAGTTCCCAACGCGCTTGTGACTCAATTGCTTTTTTATCAAAAACAGGATGTCGATAATGACGTTCGACATAAATCTTATCATTCGCGATCGGCATATTCGGATTCAATGTAGAAAATACCTGCGTTTTACAAGGTAGATTCTGCAAGCTGTTCATCCAATAGGTAAATCCATAGTGTACTTGATGAACTTTACCATTTTTTTCAGGTTTTTCTTGAGCAGTGACATGCACATGCCAACTCGCCCATTGAGATTGACGCTTCGGCATAATCGAAGTATCGCGATGTACCACCATAAAGTTATCTTGATAATCAAAACAACCTAATACATCTCGCTCATCTGCCGAAGGATTTTGAATAAGCTGTAACGTATCATCAGCATGACTCGCAAACACAACCCAATCAAAAGTTTCTTGTTCTTGATTCGTGACAATATGAACTAAATCATTTTCACGAATCACTTTTTGAACTTGCGCTTTCTTCCAAATAATCGATGGGCAAGCTTTTTGAATCGCTCGTATATAAGAAGCTGAACCACCTTTTACTGTCTGCCATTGTGGTCGATCAGCCAACTGCAACATACGATGATGTTGAAAGAAACTGACCACAAATTTGTAGGGTATCTTCCCAACTTGATCAACTGGACTTGACCACAGTGCGCCACACATTGGATAGAGATGTTCTTCTCTAAAAACCTGGGAGTAGTCATTTCGATTTAGATAATCTTCAATACTTAACTCAGCATCACATTGATCCACGACAACATCTTTATTCTCCTGATAAAATCTGATCAAATCAGACAGCATCAATCGAAAGTTCTTATTTAAAAAATTTTGCGGACGAGTCAATAATGACCATTTTTTAGATGGATTGTACTGTAGACCAGTGACCTGATTATTCACAGAAAAACTCATATCACTATTCTGTGCTTGGACACCAAGTTCAGCAATCATTGCACTGAATAAAGGATAGTTATAGTCATTAAATACAATAAACCCACTATCTACTGCAACATTCTGTTCATCAATCCAAAGATCGTGGGTGTCAGTGTGTCCTCCGAAATAATTTTCTTTTTCAAAGATCGTGACTTGATGCTGCTGTGATAATTTCCATGCGGCATACATGCCTGAAATACCTGAACCTACAATTGCAATCTTCATCAAGACTTCTCACTTTGAATTTTATTCGCGTTCATTTTTAAATTTTGTATTTGAGTTTTATGCGCATCATAAACGCGCTCAGGTACTGGTTTGATCGCCCAAATGAGACCAAAAAAAGACATCATTTTTAAAATGTAATAAGTTATATCGATTTGCCACCAGAAAAAACCTTGTCGAGTGCTACCTGCATAATAGTGATGATTATTATGCCAACCCTCGCCCAATGTAATAATCGAAAGGAATAAGTTATTTCGACTATTGTCATTAGTCTCAAAATCTCGGCTTCCATACAAGTGAGCAAGCGAGTTAATACATAAAGTTGCGTGAATCAACAAAACTGTTGAAACCACAAAACCCCAAACCAGCAATTGCAAACCTGATGTACCTAAACTTGGATAAGTAACCGCTAACCACTCACCCAAACCATAGATTGATAAAGCAGTCAGTAACACAACGGGTAAACTAAATCGGTCTAACCAAACTAATTCTGGAAATTTGATCCAATCTTTGATGACTTCCTTTCGCGTTGTGAAATTCTGTTCATTTAGGAACCAGCCGATATGGCTATACCAAAAGCCATGCTCTGATGAGTGTGGATCATGCTCTGTATCGGTAAAACGATGATGATAGCGATGATGAGCAGCCCACCATAAAGGACCACGTTGCGCACTCATCGTTCCAATCAAGACAAATATAAATTGCACAGGACGAGAAGTCTGAAATGTTTTATGTGACAAATAGCGATGAAAGAATGCTGTGATCGCAAACATACGAATAAAATAAAAAAACAGCATAAACGCGACTGCAAACCAAGATACACCGACCCAGAAAACGGCTAAACATGCGATATGCAAAAAAATAAATGGAAGGATTCGCAACCATTGAATTTTAGTATCTTTATATGTTTTAAACGTATCAGACTCATTTGTCTCAGAAGTTTGTGTAGTTGACCAACTGTCTATCCATCGCAGAAAAAATTTAAACATTGATTCTTCCTGACCCATTTCTCTTGTAATTTTGATTTTATAAAATTTGGTATGAAATTTATGTGAAGATCAATTATATAAAAAAATATTAGCAAAATGATCGTGTAAAATCATTTAAAAACAAAAATTTATTTATACTCATTAGCCTATTCCTAAAAATAAGCTAATCATAGAATTTCATTTTTTAAATATGACACTTTCTATAAAAATAGTACAGAAAGACTTGTCCAAATTAGGTAAACAGCGACACCAATTACCACAGTTGCAAATATCTTTTGCACTGTTTTTAGATCAATCAAATTAATGAGTCGTCGTCCGACCAACATCCCTAAAATGCAAGCAACCACAAAACTGATCGTTACTGAAACTGGATATTGGAAGCCATCGAGTACGTGAATAGAAATGCTCACACCGCCAATCAGAAAAATGATCATTAACGACGTTGCAACTATACTACGCATATCGAGATCCGTTGCTTTACGCAGCGCTGGAACAATGACAAATCCACCACCAACACCAAGCAATCCAGTCAACAAACCCGCAACCACACCAATAAGACCCAATACACTGGCTGTTTTCACATTCCAAATAAGTTTTCCAGTAGACTGATTGACCTTACATGGTGGATCTTCAAAATCATGAACTTTATTGAAGAAAATTCGATAGGCAACAACCATCATCACTAAACTAAAAGCTAGGCTTAACCATGTAGGAGAGATGATGTTAGATAAATGCACGCCATATCGAGCCGATGGAATACTAATCAAAGCAATCCATATTGCAGCTTTATAGCGTACGATTTTTTTCAATAAGCCTTGTACACTCCCTACAAACGCAGAAAGTGTAATTGCAAGCAGTCCGACAGGTGCAGCTTGTGAGACAGTCCATCCTTGACTCGCCATCAGTGCGGGAACGGCTAAAATTCCTCCTCCTGCACCTGTTAATCCAAGCAAGCATCCGATTGCTAGACCTTCCAAGACTAATAACCACATATCCATAAAGGACCTCATGAAAAATGAGATACACTTTTTCAAGTGTGAAAAAACCTAACTCAGCTCTAAAATTAGAGCTAAGCTAATGATTTATTGGATCTAATGAATAAATTACAGTTTAGTTTTTACCAGCCACTCATGCCCTTTTAACATGCCATCCCAATACATCGGGGGTAGGATCTGTTCTTTTAACAGCCATGCCATACGTGAAGGTTTTTGACCATCCAAGAACCACTTTCGAAAACTCGGAAGCAGTTTCCCACCATAGCCAAATTCTGCAAGAACGATCTTGCCTCGCTCAACAGTCAAAGGACATGAACCATAACCATCGTACTGAGCAAATTGATCACTACCTTTTAAGTACTGCAAAACATTCACTGCAACAATTGGCGCTTGTTTGCGCGCTGCCGCAGCAGTTTTCGCATTCGGAGCATTCATGACATCTCCAAGTGCAAAAATGTAAGGATATTTACTGTGCTGCAAAGTATTTTGATCAACGCTCACCCAACCTGCTGCATCGACTAAATTACTTGCACGAATAAAATCAGGTGCTTGTTGCGGTGGAACAACATGAATCATGTCAAAATCAGTTTCTAACAGTGATGTACTTTCACCTTGATTGACCTTGAACCAAGCACGTTTATTAGCACCATCAACTTTTACCAACTGATGGTTGAAGTGCAGATTGGCGTTATAGCGTTTCACATATTCCATCAATGCTGGCACATAAGCTTCAACACCAAATAACACCGCACCCGTATTGAAGAAATCAACTTGAATATCTTTCAATACGCCTTGTTTTTGCCAATAATCGGCAGATAGATACATCGCTTTTTGTGGCGCACCAGCACATTTGATCGGCATAGGTGGTTGAGTGAAAATCGCCTTACCACGTTTCATTTGGCTGACTAACTGCCATGTATACGGCGCTAGATCATAACGATAATTCGAGGTCACACCATTTTTGCCCAATGTTTCAACTAAACCTTCAATACCGTGCCAGTTAAGCTTCAAACCTGGGCAAACCACCAATACTTCATAG
Source organism: Acinetobacter sp. GWC1_38_13 (assembly GCF_001767535.1). Taxonomy (NCBI): domain Bacteria; kingdom Pseudomonadati; phylum Pseudomonadota; class Gammaproteobacteria; order Moraxellales; family Moraxellaceae; genus Acinetobacter; species Acinetobacter sp. GWC1_38_13. The sequence goes on from NZ_MELG01000083.1 coordinate 29,532, forward strand.
TTGATCGGCTTACAGCCCTCTAATAACACCTGTTTATTGTCTGGATCAAAGGCCGCCACAGCAGCTTTTATCCACTGTACTTGCTTGGGTATCAAACTCGCCATGGTTCGAACTGTTTTTTCAGGTGCAAAAATTCCACCACCGACCATCGTCCAACCGGGTTGATAGTAATGAATTTCTGCTGGATCAATCACAGCAATATCTAGATTTGGCTCTCGTGAAAGTAAGCTTGAAGCAACTGAAATCCCAGCAGCTCCACCACCTACGATCACCACCGAAAATTTAGGCACATTATTTAATTGTGTCGGATGTTGATTGAGGATTCTTGGAACTAAACCTTGTAAGTCATAACCCAGAGTTTTAGACACCAATAGCATTTGATCCAGACTTAATCCAGAAACCTGAGATAGTCCCCAAAGCGTGATTGAGCGTGTACCTGTTCGGCAAAACGCCAAGATTGGCTTTTGAGCTGATTGATAAACTGATTTAAACTCTTCAGCCTGCTCATCAGTTACACGGCCACTCACCACAGGTAAATACTCAACTTGAATCCCGTGAGTAGATGCTACTTCTTGTATTTCAATGATATTAGGTTGATCAGCCCCCTCACCATCAGGACGATTACAAATAATTGTTTTGATACCTTTATTTGCAAGTTCAGCCACATCTCGTTGAGAAATTTGATCTGCAACATAAAATTCTTGATTCACTTGTTTTAATTGCATGCCACTCTCTCCTATTATTGACCGCAGGCTTTATTCGCAGGTAAAGCAATATCAATTTTCTTTGGATAAGGAAGATTGAGGTTTTCCATCAAAATAATGAAGTCTTGCTTACTTTTGCCTTCCCCCAATCGAGAGTTATGTAGTCGCTCTTGTCCAACCGTAGATGACACGCGCCCCTTGTAGTCATGACCTGGATAAACAATAGTTTCATCAGCTAAAGTAAATATCTGTTGATGAATACTGTCATATAAAGTTGCAGCATCACCTTCTTGGAAATCAGTACGCCCACACCCATCTATAAGCAATGCGTCACCCGTAAATACCATACCGTCCACTACATAACTGGTACATGCATTGGTATGTCCAGGCGTATAGCGAGCTTCAATTAAAATCTCCCCTACGCGAATTGCGCTGCGGTCAGATATAAAAATGTCACCACATGCAACTTCGGAGTTGCGATGTAACACTGTTTTACATCCAAAGCGTTCACGTAACAGATTTGCTGCCGTTACATGATCTGCATGCACATGCGTATCAAGGCTATAAACCAGCTTCAAATTATTTTGTTCAAGCATGTCCGCATAACGCTCAATTTCCGATGCAACAGGATCAATCAGTACCGCTTCATGTGTCTGTTCAGATGCGATGAGATAGGTATATGTTGAACTTTCATTTTCAAAAAACTGACGAAATATCATGTGGATCAATCTCGATGTACTTATTTATATATTCTTAAATTGCAAACAAGATGCCAACTCTATGCACAAATTATTATATTTAAATAAAACAATATATTATTACATATTATTTAATGATTTCTTAAATTCATGTTTCACCATCAGTTCATTCTATGTTTCAATTAAACATTCAAAGAAACAACGCCTGAAACAATATGAATCAATCCATTGATTTTATAAAACAAGTAGATTTGGAAAACTTCTTAGGATATTTACAACAACTCATTACAGACTGCGCCCTGTTTATTGTTGATCAATCAAACTCAGCTATAATTTATGAGTTCAAATCAACACGTTTTAATCCCTCTATTGCTCAACTGACTAAACAAAAAATACTAAACAATCTATTAGAAACTGGGAAAATTCATCTGCAATCTGCCACAGCTTCAATTGAGCTTTTATGTCACCAACACAATATCCAAGTTTCAGATCAGGATTTCTCTGGAAAGTTGTACTTAGTTCAACCATTGCAACAGGCTGAAACATCAAAAAAAGAAAATAGTGGTCAGAGTTTGTCTGAAACATTTCATAGCCAATCTCCTGAAATGCAACGTATGTTTTCAATTATTGAACGTGTGGCAATTACAGAATTTCCAGTCTTAGTTCGTGGAGAGTCTGGAAGTGGCAAAGAACTGGTTGCACAAGCCATCCATGACCATAGTCAGCGAAAAAGCAAAGTTTTTATCGCAATCAACTGCGCTGCTTTAAATGCAAACATCTTAGAAAGTGAATTGTTTGGGCATGTCAAAGGTGCTTTCACAGGTGCGATTCGTGAACATAAAGGAGTTTTTGAGCGAGCTGCTGGCGGAACACTATTTTTAGATGAAATTGCTGAAATTCCACTGGAGTTACAAGCCAAACTTTTACGTGTACTTGAAACAGGTGAATTTACGCCTTTGGGTGGTGAAAAATCAATTAAAGCCAATGTACGAATCATCACCGCGACCCACCGAGCTTTACGCGAAGAAGCGAAACAAGGACGTTTCCGTCAGGATTTATTGTATCGCCTGAGAGTTATCCCTATTTTTATTCCGCCTTTACGTGATCGTAAAGAGGATATTCCGTTGATTGCTGAATTTATTTTGAGTCAACAGCAATCTGTATTTCACACACAACCGCATCTATCCGACGAAGCATTAAAAACCTTGATTGCTTATGATTGGCCAGGAAATGTCCGTGAGCTAAAAAACACCCTTTTATATGCATTGACCATGGCAAATGAAAAATCAGAAATTGAAGTTGCTGATCTACCAGATGAAATCATAGATACTCATTTGCATTCATCACAATTACATAATCAGGTATCAGAGAAGCCTGTTTATCCAGAAAAAATCAATAAGAATAAAATTAGAGATGTTTTGATTAAACATCAAAATGACCTGAATCTTGCTGCAAAAGAACTCAATATGAGTCGAACAACTTTATGGCGATATAGAAAAAAATTTAATCTCTAATAAAAAAGCGAGCTATTTAAAATAACTCGCTTTTACTTATGATGGATGACAAATTCTTAACTTGGCAGATGCGGATTTGCTAAAGGTCGTTCTTGTTTCAATTCACGATCAAATACATCCGTTAACATACTGTCATAACGCTTAGCATTATATTTCAGTAGTTTATCTGCCTCTGCGGGAGTAATAAAATCAATCGCCACAGCATCATGGATTCTTTCTTCAAAGCTGAATCCTTTGAACTTATCTTTTGATTCTGCGCGTTTGAACTTATCCCACAACGGTTGCATAGTGAGCAACATCTGGAATGTAGATTCCATACGTCCCATCACATCTGTTGCTTCAGTGGTGTAATACACATGCTTCTTCAATTCTTCACGGAAAGCATTTTCCTGTAAGAGCAATTTAGCTACTTCTTGTTTCAAATGATCTGTTGGTTTTGCGACTGGACGTCCAAATGGGAAACAGATCAATTTCACTAATTTAGCTGCAACTTTTACTGGGAAGTTTTCATAGAATCCAAAAAAAGCTTCTTGTGCATTAAATAAAGCTTTGTTTAATGCCAATTCAGCATGTTTTTGCTCAGCTTCCGTCCGTTTACCACTTTCATAATATTTAAGAATCGAGGTTGCGATAAATAAGTATGAATGGATATCCGCCAAGCGTCCTGAGAGCATTTCTTTACGTTTTAAATCTCCAGCTAAAAGACCTAAAGCCATATCAGCGGTTAGAGCAAAATCAGTGCTCATGCGATTGATAATCACATAATACGGTTTGGTGAAAGTATCAGACTGCTTGGATGCATGACTCGGTCCACCCGTAATACCATAAGCGAAAGCTCTCGCACCTCGGTTAAAGGTATAAGCCAAATGCTTAAACAACAACGTGTTAAATTGTTTCAAAGCAACTGATTTATCTTCTGCTTGCAGGAGTTGTAATTCTTCAAACAAATACGGATGGCAACGCATAGAACCTTGACCAAAAATCATCAATGATCGAGTTAAAATGTTCGCACCTTCAACGGTAATCGCTACTGGGATAGATTGATAAGTCAATGCCAAGAAGTTACGAGGACCAAGCTGAATCGCACGTCCACCGACTACATCCATCCCGTGATTGATCACAGTTCTCATCGTTTCGGTTGCATAATACTTCGCCATAGCGGTCATAACTGATGGTGTACCACCTTGATTCAAACCACAAGTGACCATGTATCTAAATGCCTCTAACATATAAGCATCACTGGCAATATCACTGGTCGCTTCTTGTACACCCTCAAAGTTACCGACAGAAACTTTGAACTGTTGTCGTACACTCGCAAATGCACCAACCAATAAGTAACTCATCTCACCTGCGGCTGTAGCTAATGCTGGTAATGAAATACCACGTCCGACGCCGAGACACTCCATCAACATACGCCAGCCTTTACCAGCATTTTTTTGTCCGCCGATGATCCAGTCAATTGGAATAAATACATCTGTTCCTTCGACTGTACCATTCATAAACGGCGCGCCTGGATTATGACGTGCACCAATTTTAATTCCTTCATGATTTGCAGGAATTAATGCACAGGTGATGCCATATTCGGTTTTGGATTTATCACCCAGCAAACCATCAGGATCATACAGTTTAAAAGCCAATCCAATCACAGTCGCAATTGGTGCTAGTGTGATCCAGCGCTTAGAAAAATTCATTTTTAATCCAAGCACATCCTGACCTTGATACTGACCATAACAAACCACGCCCGTATCAGGAATTGCACCAGCATCTGACCCTGCTTCAGGACTTGTTAAACCAAAACATGGAATTTCTGTACCATCCGCAAGACCTGGTAAGTAACGTTGTTTCTGTTCAGTCGTTCCATAATGCAATAAAAGCTCTCCTGGTCCTAAAGAGTTAGGAACCATACAACTCACAGCTGCAGTTAAAGAGCGTGATGCAATCTTGCTCATAATACGACTTTGCGCAAATGGGCTAAATTCTTTGCCACCAAAAGATTTTGGAATAATAAGACCTAAGAAACCTTTATCCTTGATGAATTGCCATACTTCAGGAGGTAAATCTTTATCTTGATGATGAATTTTCCATTCATCGAGCATGGCACATAGCTGCTGAACTTCGTTGTCCAAAAAGGACCGTTCTTCAGCTGACAATGTCGGATAAGGATAATCATCAAATTTATTCCAATCAGGAGAACCCATAAACAGTTCTTTTTCCCACCAACTGGTTCCTGCTTCTAGGGCTTCTCTTTCTGTCGTACTCATCGACGGCATTGCTTTTGACAATGCTTTATATGCTGGACGACTGATGAATGCTTCGCGTAATGGAGGGAGGAGAAGAATCACTCACTAGTCTTATATCTATAAATAAATCCAGTTCCAGTACCAACTTGACCATTCTCATAAATGGATTCAATTTTCACTGTAGTAAAAAAAAACTGTTCAGTAGCAGACTTGACTTTCATAACAAATTTTTATTCCAAATAAATAAGTGAAGTAATGTTAATTCATATAAATTTAAACATATAGAAATCCAAATACCATAAAGATACTGATTATTTTATATTTTATAGGACTTACGCACTATTATTTATAGATTCTCTGTGGTAGCAGATGATTTTTATCGAGAATAAAGTCATCAATGAAGTTT
>NZ_MELG01000084.1:0-821 GCF_001767535.1 Acinetobacter sp. GWC1_38_13
AATCATCATCAATTTCTACAACAATGCTGCCACTCTGATCTTGAAATTCATAATGATCACTGTGTAAATGTTTGCTAATTTTTCCTGTGAGCGTTACACCAGTTTCATCTGCGTATTTGACGATATCCCTCACCAGCACACTATTTTGAGCTGCTTCTTTCAACAGTACAGCATCTTGTTTTCCAGCCCATGTGTGGCTTGCAGCTATTGATAAAAGACCGATCATTAAACCTAGGCTTATTGTTCTCATTGATTCATTCCAAACAATTTAATCCTTTAATATTCAAACTAATTTCGATAAACAGTGAGATCATTTTTTGTAATAAACGGTAAATTCCAAGGATGTAAAAAAGCCCCATCAAAAGTGGGGCTTTTTTGAAACTGATTGTTTATTTTTCAATTGCGCGATCTAAACTCAGACGACCTGCACCATAAAGCATTAAGTAAAATAATCCGCCCGCCATTGCTAGGTTTTTCATAAAGTTGATCTGTTGCATTTGATCATCTGTGCCATGGAAGATGAATGCAGTAATAATACTAAACACTCCCAAACCCAAAGCAGCTAAACGAGCTTGGAAACCGAATAACAGAGCTAATCCACCACCAAACTCAACCAAGATTGTGATCGGTAATAATGCCGCTGGAACTCCCATCGACTCCATATAGCCAGCTGTAGCACCATATGCGGTCAATTTACCCCATCCAGCAATAATGAAGATATAGGCCATTAAAATACGAGCAATTAAAGTCACTGTATTTTCTACGCCAGATTGCGTTACGATATTTTTTACAACGACATTAGGATTAAACATAATCAATTC
>NZ_MELG01000084.1:834-35072 GCF_001767535.1 Acinetobacter sp. GWC1_38_13
TTTTAACTTAACACCAGTTTATGTATCTTCCTATTTGCAATAAACATCATATTTATTAATACATCGTTCCATTTTAAGAACAATAGTAACTAATTTAACAGCAATTCGTTATGCTTTGCATCATTAAGTAAAGTTACTAATTAATTTGCTTTTCTTACTGACATTAGACAGACGCACTGCTAGGATTTAGCTCAAATTTATAGTGTTAAAGCCTTCATGGAACTCATTGATTTTATTCTGCACGTTGACGAACACCTTTTAGAGTTTATTAAGAATTATGGTGTCTGGATTTATGCCATTCTCTTTTTGATTATTTTTGTCGAAACGGGTTTAGTGGTGATGCCATTTCTACCAGGCGATAGTTTGTTATTCGCGGCAGGTGCGCTAGCAGCATCAACTGGTGCAATGGATCCTTGGGTTCTCGGTGTCTTGTTATTTATCGCTGCAGTTCTTGGTGACACGGTCAATTATCATATCGGACGATACATAGGTCCTCGTGTATTTGAAATGAACTTGCGTTTCATCAATAAACAGCACTTGTTTAAGACTCAAGAATTTTTTGAGCGTCATGGTGGGAAAACCATTATCTTCGCACGTTTCGTGCCATTTGCACGTACCTTCGCGCCATTTGTAGCTGGTACAGGCAGCATGAATTATAAATACTTCCTGACCTATAACGTGGTGGGGGCGTTCTGTTGGATCGCATCATTCATTACTTTGGGTTATTTATTTGGAAATATGCCAATCGTGAAAGATAATTTTACGCACTTAATTTTCGGTATCATTATTATCAGTATCTTACCGGGTGTAATTGGTTTTCTACGTCAGAAAATGCAAAGCATTAAAGGAAAATAATGCTCTGCCCCATTGATTAAAAGAAACGAAAAATCATTGGTAAGGTACAAATAATCAATAACATAGCCGATCCTTTATACAAGTGGTCGGCTTTGATTCCTACCAAACTACCAGCCAATAATGCACTCCCAAAGATCATCCAAAAAATTGATACGGGTATCAACACTAAGCTAAACACTGCGAAAACCAATAATGCATTTTCAACGGAGTCCCATGTTTCTCTTGGGAAAATTCCTGCTGCCAATAACAATGTTTTAGGATTCTTTAGACTTGAAACAAATAGTCGAGGAGTTTTAATTTGTTGATGATGCTGATTATATTTTTGAAGATGTGAACTTTTCCATAAATGAAATGCTAGCCATAAAACATAGGCAACACTACAAACATGCAAAATGATGATTAAAGCAGGCCAAATTGGGTCAAAAAGATGGATAAATAACGCCCACAATCCGATCCCATAGATATAACCTAGCCACTCTACAGGTATATATGACAACGTTTTCAGCACGCCTTGTTGATGTGTTGAACTGGCTAATAAAGCATTCGTCGGCCCTGGAATGAGTAACACTGCGATCATCGCCAAAACAAAAAACCAACTCTCAATCATATAGATACCAACTGACTCAACATGCTCGCCACCTTATACGAAATTCGCTGCGACAAACAAGTTTTATGGGAAAAATGAACAATTTGAAATGAAGAAAATTGAAGATAGAATCAATTAAGACATTGTTATATTTATATTTTTAATGAAACATTTTGCTAAACTTTAATTGAGCATCACCAGCATAAACACCAGTGATGCACATATGAAGATTAAGAATTTGCACGCTGTTTGACAATAATTGGGCAACCTTTAAACTTCGCAGCCTGAACAATTGCATCTTGTTGACCCAGTACATTCGCAAGCTCAGTATTTTTGGTGTTCATCGACTGACCCATATTGACTGAGATCGAAGGCCCAAAGCCCCAACCGCCTTTACCCCAACCACCGCCAAGTCCAACTCCCACCCCTACGCCTGTGCGCTTCGGTGTTTGTACACCATTATCGATGTAATGCTGAATACGATTGTATTCTGCTTGTAGTTGCTGACAGTTTAATGACTGATATTGCGTTGGAGATACATAAGCAGGTTTAACCGTCGATGCACATGCACCGAGAAATAAGGTTGTTGCCAAAACTGGCAACCAATATAAACGCTTCATAAGCTTCTCTTATTTTTTTGCTTCAATCTCATTGAATAAAGTGACATAAGCAAGCGTCAATTTATGTTCAGCTGCGAGATGAACCAAAGGTAAATTCTTCTGATGTGATTCTTTCATCAAAACTGATGGTGGCAGCATACTTTCAAGTACAGGCAAACCATCATCTTTCAATTGTTGAACCACTTCACGTGGTAATTTTGCTTGAGCTTGATATTGATTGACCACAATACCTTCAATCTCTAAGCGATCATTATGATCATCTTGGGTTTCGATCACATTTTCAATCAAAGTTTGTAACGCACGTTTAGAGAAAACATCACAATCAAATGGAATTAATACGCGATCTGCTGCAATTAATGCGGATAAAGTAAAGAAATTGAATGCAGGTGGTGTATCAATAAAAATACGATCATAACGTGCACTAAGCGATTGAATTGAATCACGTAATTTATAAATTTTATGTTTGCTTTCTAATGCGTGTTCTAATGAACCTAGACTTGGGCTGGCAGGAATGACATCTAAATTTTCAAATGACGAACGATGTACATAACTTTCGAGCCCTTTACCACGTGGGGCTTTCAAAATAGAACCAATTGCATTACCAATCAGTCCTTTTTGTTGTGTTGTACCTAAGACATCTTCAAAGAAGTTCTCAATGTTTGGCTCTAATGCTGTTTTATCAGCAGAATATGTCGCATCTTCACCCAAAAGGTATTGGCTCGAATTTGCCTGTGGATCAAGATCAATAACCAAGGTTCTTAGACCTTGTTTAGCACTGATTGCTGCCAAATTGACTGTGATACTTGATTTTCCCACACCACCTTTTTGGTTAAATACCACACGAGTTAACATGATTTCCCTCTACAAGATTTTTTGTAAACTGCACGCAGTTTAACCTAGTGCTAAAACAATTACTAAAACAATGTCAAACAATCATGCAAAAACTGGCTTGATCATAACTAAGCCCAGAATACCCACTAAGGCCACTGTTCCGATCAATAAACCAGCACGACGTTGAACCAAAAGCACCGTATCATCTTTTTTATACATTTTGATCATCGAAGACCACAGTACAAAAAACAGGATGACTTTGGCATAGAACCACGGCTCGACTTGGAAGTTTTTCATATAAACCAGCACAGCACCCGTAACAATAATTAAAGTCAACGATAAATGCTGTAACCCTACGATCGCTTTACTTGAACTTGTATTTGGCTGTTGATTATCTCGCAATCCAATAAACAAAGTTGCTGCTCGAGCGACAAATATTAGAATGAGCAAACTCACCGCTGACATATGGATAATTTTGGTAATTAAATGCGCGTCCATAGTCGATTCCTAGTTTTTTGGTGCATGGGCACATTCAGGACTTGCTGGTGCTTGTCCTTGCCATTCTGAAGGGATATAAGCATGTATAGCTAAGGCGTGAATTTTCCCAGGACTCATCAGTTCCGCAGCAACCGCATAAATTTTCTGATGACGTTGCACGAGACGTAAACCTTGAAACTCTTCACTAACCACCACAACCTTAAAATGGGATTCTTTACCTGGAAAGTATCCACCATGACCTGAAGATTCATTGATAACTTCAAGGTGAGTAGGGTTTAACGTGTTTAAGCGCTCAATTAACTGTTGTTCTAAGTTCATCATTCACTCTGTAAATCAGATTGAGATAGTGCATTGATTATACATAACTACTTACATGAGGTCTGTGATGATTTCGGAGATACAAACGCAGAGTATCTGGGTAAAATAGATTAAAACTTCGCCTCTAAAGGTAAGTTTTTCGGTATTTTCTAGATAAATGCTTTTATTTTATGCAATTAAGCAAAAACTTTGCATAAAGTTGTTGACCCTTGTTTTGCTTAATGTATTATAGCTGGCACGCGGGAATAGCTCAGTTGGTAGAGCATAACCTTGCCAAGGTTGGGGTCGCGAGTTCGAGTCTCGTTTCCCGCTCCAGATTGGTTTTTTTAAGTGTAAGTTTTAGTAAAAACTGCTCAATATGCGGGAATAGCTCAGTTGGTAGAGCATAACCTTGCCAAGGTTGGGGTCGCGAGTTCGAGTCTCGTTTCCCGCTCCAAATTTAAAAGGCCCTAGTCGAAAGATTAGGGCTTTTTTCTTGTTGATTTTATTATATTTTTTAAAATTCCCCGTTCCTTTGTTATTCGAGTCAATAAAAAATATTCTTAATGTAATTTGTATTTTGTGACCAAGATGTGACCATAGCGTGCCCATAACTATAAAAATGCTCTTAATTGATCTCAAATGCTCTCATTTCATCACTACTTTTTAGCCCCCTCAGAGCTTTTTTGGCTGTAAAAAACACCAAACTCTTTTCAAAGTACAGTATTTTTTTACCAATCGTTCAATAATTTGTGACCATTTCACTTTTTGATGTGACCATTTGTGACCAAACTAGTCATTATCATTTTGATTATTATCAATTTTCTTAAAAATCAATAAATCACCCACTCCCACATCTAATGCAATACAAATTTTATCAATGGTTTCAAAATCAATCCGTACAGATTCATCATTATAAAGTTTGTGCAAAGTAGATTTATTAATTCCAGTACTTCTTACCAAATCAGCAACCTTAAGTTTCCTTTCTGCTAATAAAACTGCCAAGTTTGAAATAATCATAAAATTTCCTACTTAAATCATAAAAAGTACTTGCAACAACATAAAAATATGATAATTTATGTCTTAGGAATAATTTTTCCTAGTTACCTAGTAAAAAATATGAGGCTCTATTATGTCATATACCTATCTCACAGCCCAGCAACTGGCTGAAAAAATCCAGTACGACGCTCGTACTATTCGCAACCAGCTAAAGGACAGTGTCTTTATCGAAGGTGTTCACTACATCCGTCCTTTTGGTGGCCGCAAAATTCTTTTTGTTTGGGAACGCATTGAAACTGAAATGCTTAAATTCACTGGTTTAAGCATGGATGCCCTGCAATAAGGCTTAGGAGGTTTAACTGATGGCTACCATCCGGGAACGAAGTGGCAAACTGATTGCCGACTTTCGCTACATGGGCATTCGTTGCAGAGAAACAACCAATCTTGAAGACAATGCTTATAACCGACGCATTTTGAAAAAACGTCTCGAACAGCTTGAAGCTGAAATTACTTTGGGAACTTTTGAATACGAAAAGTACTTTCCAAAAAGTAACCGTGTTGAGGAGTTTAAGGAAAAAAGAAGTCAGCAAATTGCTGTACAGACCAAAGTTCCTCTTTTTAAAGAGTTTACTGAATTGTGGTTTAAGCAGAAACAAGTTGAGTGGAGAACCTCATACCAGCAAAAGGTTTCAATTGTGATCAAAAACTATTTGATTCCTGCTTTTGGTAATCAGGTTCTCTCGAAAATCAAGAAGTCAGACTTGCTGAACTTCCGTGCCTCTCTCGCCAAAGTGACACACGGAAAAGATCAAACAAGTCTGAAAGCATCGAGGATCAATCAAATCATGACGCCTTTACGTATGATACTCAATGATGCGGCTGAACGATACGAGTTTGAGTCGCCTTATAAAAATATTAACAATCTGAAGGAAAGCAAGATTGAAGTCACACCTTTTTCTTTGGAAGAGGTGCATAAAATTCTTACCACAGTGCGTGAAGACTTCCGCCCCTATTACACCATTCGCTTTTTTACGGGTATGCGTACCAGTGAAATCGATGGTCTGCAATGGAAAAATATCGACTTACAGCGTCGTGAAATCCATATCAGAGAAGCGTTAGTGAATGGTGTGCTTGGTGCAACCAAAACTTATGGTTCTGACCGCACGATCCAGATGAATGACCGCGTTTACCAAGCCTTTCTGCAACAGAAAAGCTTAAATAATGGTAAATCAGAGTTTGTTTTCTGCAATCGTGATGGTGGACCTCTCGATTACCGTCTGGTGAATAAACGTGTCTGGCATCCGATCTTGCGCTTTCTAGGATTGAAGTCTAGAAGAGCCTACCAAACACGTCATACAGCAGCAACTCTTTGGTTGTCGGCAGGAGAAAATCCGGAATGGATCGCACGTCAATTGGGACATTCAACGACTGAAATGCTATTCCGAGTCTATAGCCGTTACATTCCCAATGTTACGCGCCGCGATGGCAGTGCATTTGAAGCCATGTTGGAAAAACTAAATACAGAGGAGCTTGCACATGAATAGTAAAGCTTTCTTTGGTGGTGTGGTCGTCAGCCCTGAAGCAGATATGGTCGCTCGTGAATTAATCCATGAGCTACACATTCCGAAACTGCACAATCTGGCCTTTTTGCTGGAAATCAATAAATGCTTCGATGATCACCAAGCATTAAGACTCTGGCTACAGCGAATGCTAGATGAAGGGCAAGCTCATTACGATGACTTGGCTCAACAGGCCCGTCTCCGCTTAATGAGTCTCGCTCACTCATAAAACAAACATAAAAGGTCATCAAATCGATGACCTTAGCCCCTTTATACCTATAAAAAGGTCAACATATGAATAAAGATATTTCAATTTGGATGCCACTCTATATTGGCGACCTACAGGCGAAATTTGCACGAATGACAGCAGAACAAATTGGTGCGGCACTGCTGTTAATGATGGATTTCTGGAAAAATGGTGCCATTCCTCACGACCTAGCTACTGTATGTAGCATCACGAAATTACCGCAGCACACCAAGGCTAAAACTTTGTTAAATACGCTGATGGCCCTAGAATTGTTTGAAGTCGAGTCTGAGCAGATTCATTCAAATTTCTTAAGCAGTTTAAAAAGCCAAGCATTACAAAATCAGCAAATGAAATCTGATAAAGCTAAAAATGCAGCTCAGGCACGTTGGGGGAAATCCGCTAGTAATGCTCAAGCATCAACCAAGCACCGAAAAGTAAATGCTCAAGCAGCTCCTGAGAAGAGCCCGAGTATTACTCAAGTCATGCTTGAATCATGCCCTTCATCTTCATCTTCATCTTCATCTTCATCTTCATCTTCAAATTTTGAAGAAAAAAATGAGAGTTTTTTAGAAAATTCAAAGTGGATTTAGGAGATCAGTCATGAATACCATGCTTAAAACACTCCAGTTTCGCGCAGAAACAACGGAAACACTTTGCCCTACCCATCATATACCCCTGATGGAAATTGCAGGTCACAGGCTCTGTAAATTGTGTGCCAAAGAAACCGTCCATCACTCACATGCAGCCTATGAGAATGAACTGCAACAGCGATTGCTACAACAGAAAATTAAAAATTCAGGGCTCAATAAACGCTACCTGGATCGTGGCTTCAAGAATTATGTAGTTGCATGTCCTGCACAAGACAATGCCATCAAACTATGTCAGGCTTTTGCACAGCAGATTATTTCTGACCATTATCCAAACCTACTGCTCATTGGTACACCGGGTACAGGAAAGACTCATCTGAGTGCGTCAATCATTCGCAACATTCTGCATAACAGTACAAAATCTGCACGCTACTATACCAGTACAGAAATTGCTCAAAAAATGATGGATACCTGGTCAGATGCTTCACGCTCTGAAAAGGAAGTCATCGACCATTTCTCCAGTTTTGATTTATTGGTGATAGACGAATATGGCCTACATGACCGGCATGAGAAACGTCTGGAAATGGTACATAAGGTTTTATATAGCCGTTATGATAATATGAAGTCGACGCTGCTCATTTCCAATTTCACAGTCCAAAATATGCAGCGGGATTTAGGTGTAAGATTATGGTCTCGGTTACATGAGAACCATTTGATTGTAGTGCCGTGTTATTGGGATGACCGACGAATAAGCGGATAGCCAAACTCTTTGCTCAAGCCAATTATCTTCCGAGATAATTGGCTTTCTTTCTAAAGATTCAGAACATCTAACCCAGCAGATAACTCTCGGTTTCCACAATCAATATCCTATTAAGTTTGAACTATACATATCATATATTTACAAGATATTTATATAATCCATTTTCAACAGGCTTATTTATTCTAAAATCAATTTTAACAACAGAAACAGGACCAGCATCTGTTTGCATTAAAGTCTCTTGTGCACTACCTTCGATATAACTTAGAAAACCGATAAAATAGAAATCAACACCTTCATCATCATCTTTTTTCACGAATAAAGGTAGCAATGTTCCTTGTTGCTGTGCATTTAAAATCACCTGAACATCAGGACTAGAAATTTTTCTTTTTGATTTAGACATCCACTGAAAATGTTGCGGATCAATGAACTTATCTTCATATTTTGTACTATCAGAAATATCATCTGCTTTATGATAGGTGACAAATATTGGGCAATTTGATTTATCTTTACTAGCTAAATATCCACCCACATTTTGTGGGTTTTGATTTTTTTCCCAATTTAAAATACGGAATACATCTTTACGTCCATATTTTGCATAATAAACAAAACCACGGTTGAATTTAACTATATCAAAATCTTTAAAATATTTACTGATTGCATATTGCACATTATCATTTAAGAATTTTTTAAAAGTAGAGTTTTTAAGAGCTTTCTTTAAATCATTAGAAGCAAAAAAATAAGAATTTCTTATCCCTAAAGAGCTCATTGCCCCATGATCTTTAAAATATTTAGTCGGGTTAAAAACCATATTTAAATTATTAAGTATGGATACCAAATCATCTTTAGAAACACTGATTTGATATCTTTCCTTTACTTCATGTTGGAATGTTTCGACCTCTATTACATCTTGATCATATTGAATAATTTTCTCTAAAAGCAATGATTCTAGTACACGCTTTGTATTGTTAATTTCTAGAGCATAGAATTGTAATAACGCCTCTTCGAACTCATTTAAAGTTGGTGTAATTTTTCCTATCGGATTTATAAAGGAATAATAAGATTTTGCATAATTAACAAAACTAAATGGATCTCGCAAATCGGTTTGTAGAAAATCCATCATCATCGGCATACGACCAAGCCGAGTCTTTAATAACTTGTAATCATTCACTAAATCTTTTTTCATTTGAAAATTAGAATTATTAATCGAAGCAAAGATTTTTTCTTTAGCAATTTCATCAAAATGAATCGTCGATGCACCTGGTAATAATGAACCACCACTCGTCACTAATTTGCGCAATTGATCCTTATTAAATGAGCTGTCACCAAATAAAGCCATTGGGATTAGAAAGTTCTTTTCATAATTGCCAATGAAATCGATAACGGTCAGGTATTCTTTAGTTGCAGTTTTTCGTAGTCCACGACCTAATTGTTGGACATAAATAATCGATGACTCTGTTGCTCGTAGAAAAATTACTTGATTAATTTTAGGAATATCAATTCCTTCATTAAAAATATCAACCGTAAAAATCATTTCAATACGATGATTATCTGCCGAGCTGATTGACTCGATCGCAGCTGTTCGCTGTTCCGTACTATTCTCACCACTTAAAGCTATACTTTGAATCCCTAAGAGATTCATTTTCCCTGCAAGCTCTTTCGCTTCTTTAACGCTAGAACAAAAAACTAAGGCTCTTAATTCGCCGTTATCTGTACCAAACTTATCTGAAGCTTCTTTGATCTTTCGAGCACGCTCATCACTAATTAAATGACCAAAATCAGTATTATCATCAATCAGCTCTCCATCTATTTCTAAATCTGAAATTCCAAAATAGTGAAAAGGGCAAATGAGATTACATTCCATGGCTTTTTTAAGCCTAATTTCATAGGCTATGTTGTAATCAAATGCTTTGAAAATATCAATACCATCGCTTCTTTCTGGAGTCGCGGTCATACCTAAAAGAAATTTAGGTTTGAAATATTCTAAAATTTTTAAATAGCTAGCAGAGCCTGAACGATGACTTTCATCTATTACGATATAGTCAAAAGCCTCTGGTGAAAATTGAGTTAAATGATGATCTCTAGATAAAGACTGTATAGTGGCAAAAACATTATTGTACCCAGCTATATCTCGATTAGATCCTGAAAAAATAGCAGATTTAAAATCGGTCCCGAATACATTTTTGAAAGTCTGTTGTGCATCAAGAAGAATATTTTCTCGATGCACAATAAAAAGCATACTTTTTGCTCTGAAATTGCGTATATCAAAAGCCGAAAGATAAGTCTTTCCTGTACCTGTTGCAGAGATGAGTAAAGCCTTAGAAACATTGCCCTCTCGTAATTTTTCCAAACTACTCAAGGCTTCTTGTTGCATTAAATTAGGTGTAATTGAACTAGAAAGCTTTATGTTCTGTTGTGGTAGTTTCTGAACAAAGTGTTTTTGGGCCTGATATATTTCACTATATTGTGCTAAATACTCGTCAGTCAATTCTTGTGCATCATTAAATAAAGTCTTTTTTTTAAGCAGCATATCTTGCATAATTTTACTTTGAGGCAGAGCTCGAATAAAAATATTGAGCTCTTCATTTTTACTCAATGCATTAGCAGTTAAATTACTACTACCTAACAACACACTTATATGATCTTCACGCTGGAATAGGTAGGTTTTCGCATGTAAATCAGATTTCGTATCGATACGGACCTCAATATTCTTAAACTTTTTTAGTCTTTTTAGTGCATCTGGTTGAGTAAAATTAAGATACTGAGAAACTAAAATTCGACCAGGAACATTCCTGCGTTGTAAATTCTCTAGCAAAGAATAAAGTGTATTAAAACCACTCATGCTCAAAAAAGCTGTAGTGAACCAAAACCTTGTGCAATGTTCTAATTCACCTTCAAAGGTATTGATCACTTTTTCTAATGGATAATTATTTTGTACCAACTTAGTTTGATAAATATCTTCTGAATAGGAAGATTGATCAATGAAGCTTGTAATTAACCCTTTACTCAATGCATCTAGAATCATTTTCTTTGCAACTTATCAACAATAGGTAAATCTGCTGCTGCCCAATCGAGAGTAGTTAGTTCATCAGTAGTCAACCATTGATAATCCACATGTTCTAATAACTGTAAATCTTTATTATTGGTACGGCATAAAAATGTATTCAAAGAAATACTAAAGTCAGGATAGTCATAGTCAACCGTAATAAGATGTGAATGTACTACAATCTCCATGTTTAATTCTTCTTGAATTTCACGAATAATTGCTTGCTCTGGCGTTTCATCTTGCTCAACTTTCCCACCAGGAAATTCATATTTCAAAGAAATATAATCATATTTAGATGGTGCTCTTTGTACACATAAAATTTTATCTTCATGTTTGATTACGGCAGCAACAACAGCAATTTTTTTCATAGACAATATTTTTTAGATAAATGAGAATCTTACTATAAGCATAAGACTTAGATAAGACAGGCCTGTAATAATTAAGCATTTTGAATAGCTATCAAAATAAGACCGTCTCTTATCAAGTTTGTGAGGTCGAGTCCAACCCCTCTTACTTTTCAAACATTTCATGTTTAAATGTAGTGGCTGTACAATCGCCCACTTATTTTTAAAAATCACATTTACATATAACAATTTACCCATGTAAATTATGATTTATTTTAGTTGCTCACCTTTCAGTGTCACACGATCAAAACTATACACATGTGCAAAAGGACTCTCAACGCACCGTCCCACTAAAGGCATCTTTTGATCTGGTTTCCCACTCTTTAAGAGGACATCAGAAGCACATATCGGGCATGTACCTTTAAACTTTGTCACCCGAGTAATTTGATTTCTCTCTTTATCCCGATACATTTCAAGATCAGCATGATCTTCAGCGAATGAAATAAAACTCATAGGGGCTTTAATTACACGATGCTCTGGTAAATTCCATAACGGAATTGCCCAGTACTTAAACATAATAAATGAAAAGAAAATCAGACAACTAATCCAAAATAAGTCCAACGATGTAAAAGATTGTTCATCACTAACTAATACCAATGAAAAAATAAAAACATAAATAGCCCAGCCAATCACACTACCAAAGAGTACGGTAATCATTACCAGTCCTCTCAAGCTCTTATTTTGTAACTCGCCATTTTTAAAAATGAATTTATAAAACCACGACAGTTGAATGTCGGCAGGATTATTTCGCTCATAATGAACAATATTATCTTCAGGACTCTGATTATCTTCATCAACTTTAGCTGTAATTTTTTTTATTTCCAACCAATATATTCGCTCATTCCCCTTCCCACCCTTAGTATCATTTGTATTTACAAATGGGATGTATCCAAGCTCATCAAACACTGCACTGTGCCGGTGAATAACACACTTTAAAAAATCATTTAATCGTGAGTCATTGATCCATTTTCCAAGTTCTTTAGAATCCATTCTTTCCGCTGACAATTTTCCATCAACAGCAACTTTCAATTGCTGCCTGGAGTAAGTAACTTTCTCTTCAAAACCACTCTCATAACTCTCAATTGTTTTTTCAAATAACACCTTTAAACAATCATACGCCCTGTTGATCGTAGGCTGGTTCACTAGTAAACCATAAAATAATTTTAGTACTTTTATTTCTATTTCAGTCACTTATACACCCCACTTACCCGTATTACCCCTGTTAATACGGTGTTTTAGCGATTAAATCACAGTCATAGTAGAAGAGTAAATTAACTTGCTAAAGGATTTGTACTCATGACTATGTATGTTGCTCTCAATGAAAATAATAATCTGGTCCAAATAGAAAATGTTGAACGTGGCTTAGCATGTAAATGTACTTGTTTTGAATGCGGTGAAACTGTCATTGCACGCAAAGGTGATATCAAAGAGCATCATTTTGCACATGCCAGCAATAAGGAAAGCTGCAACATTAATCCAGAATCTGTACTACACAAATACGCCAAAGAAGTCATTTTAGAATCTATGGGTTTAATGCTTCCTGCGGTCCCAAATACTGAAGACAATGAAGCTGCATGGTGGACATTTGACAAAATTATTCCTGAATTTCACTTAGGGTTAATTCGTCCTGATTTAGCCTGTTATTACAATGATGAACCAATATTTATTGAAATTGCTGTCACACATTTTATTGATGAGAATAAACTTAAGATCATTGAATCAATGAACGTTAATACCTTAGAGATTGATTTATCGAGCTTATTACAGGCTGAACTTGTAATACCAAGTGAACAAGCAAAGAAACTGATCCTTGAAAGTCTGGATCATAAAAGTTGGCTTTATCCTCAAGCCCCTAAAGTGATTAAAAATGGAGTTGAAGGGAAAATATCTAAAAATCCACTTGAAGTAACTGAACAACTCGCAACAAACACGACTCCTAATGTTTCATCTTGGGAAGATTATCAATTTACCATCAATGGAATATGGGTACGTGCTCGCAAATTTTCGAGTGGAATGCTATCCGTGAATTGTATTTACAACCCCGAAATCATTGCAATTCTAAAGCAATGGCGGAATGAAGGTGGTGGCCGTTTTGATCAAAAATATCGTTCATGGAACTATTGGCAACCGTTCTCTGCTACCGTCTTAGAAAGGTTAGAACAAATGCACACACCCAAAGATATAAAGCACTACTAAGGTGCTTTATATCTTTATTACATTCAAATACTTAAATATATCTATTGAAAATCAATTCTTTAATACACTTGGGCTAATATCTTTTTATCTTTTCCACCCAACCAAACTAAATACTCATTCTCTATTGCCTGCTTATACGCCCAGTCGGCAACCCGATGCGAACGTTGCAGATCGGTTAGAAAACCTAATTGAGAAATCTCTCGAATAATAGATTGATCATGCAGATGATTACGCTCCTGCCACTGATGTAAGAATTGCTGTGATGCTAAATAATTACTTTTTTGTGAGTTGCATTTTTCATCCGCTAGGACAAAATTATGTCCGGTATCGGCAGGATATAAAGACCAAGGAATAAAGTGATCCACTGCATATTTAGAGTTCTTTAGGCTTTTACCGCAATAGAAACATTGGCATTGCTGTAGATCAATCAGAAAGTCTGCAACCTGTCCTAGTTGGTTACGACTCGGTGCAAACATGAATTCATCTAGGTCAGGTAACCCATCTAATACAACCAGATTCTGCTTATTCAACCGGACAAAATCAATCCAGCGCTTCTGGCACAACTCTTCAATAATTTCACTAAACTGTCTCAAGCAATACATCACCTTGGGCAATAGCTTGAGGGACTGCTTGGAATCTTCAAGACTATAGAGAAACTCTATGGTTTGACTATTCAGGTTTTGCAAATATAACACCGGCATTTGCCTTACCGTTGTTGCCACTGTTCGCTTTAGCCTGTTCCAGTAAAGTACATCTGTTCTCAGTGCGGCCAAGGTCTTGAATTGTTGCTGTGCCTTTTGGATTTCACTGATGATTTTTGCCTGCTGTCCAGTGGCTTGTTTAAGGATAAAAGGCTCATATTGGTTAAACTGAAACGGTAGTGACTGTTTCCAGTACAGGTCAATAAACTTTTCAGCAATATCCTGATATTCCAAATGCAAGGCAGCACCGGTATCTTGACCCTGTTCAATCGCCAGACGCGTGATACTTATCAGCAAAGCAAACTTATATGTCGAAGTAAAAGTCCCTGACTGCAATATCTGCTGAATATGCTTCAAGAATTTCAGCTGCTCGTTGGGTGTAGGTTTATTATTTTCTATAAAGTGATCATCCTGCCACATGTTGAAGCTTCACCTGTCTTTGTAACCCTGCTTCCGTAGCGATTTCCATCATTTTCGCATTTTGAATGGCTTTTTTACGCATAGCTGAAAGGGTTTCTTTAAACTCGTGCTGATTACCTTTCAAATTGAGTGGCAGTATCGTTTGTTCAAAAACCTTTTCCTCAACATTCCAAGGTTCTTCACAAATTATCCAGGACACATATGCATTATCTTCAAGCCATGCATCCAGCCATTGTTCACCTGAATGCGTGAAAGTCATGCGATTACCTGACCCTACTCTTCTAAGCGGATACCCACTCATCTCAGCCAAAAGTATGCCCAATGTTCGTCTTAGCGTTGAACCTTCTGCGTTACCTGCAAAGTGTGTTTTAAGCCGTATTCTCAAGTTTGATTTACTATTTGGTTTAGTCTTTTTGTCAGGCGATATGCCAGCATACAACAAAGTATATTCTTGATACGTTATACAGTTTTTTGTTGGGATTCCCGGTGGATTTGTTTTGAACCACCAAAAATAAATCCCGTGTTCTGCAGGAATCAAAGAGGGCTCTTTCATTAACTCGGCACGATTGTATAAACGCTGTGGGTAATAATCAAAAGCATGTGATTGCTTTTTCCATATTACGTTGATCCACTCTTCTGTACGGTCTGGACGTTTATCTACAGTAATCCATTGCTGTAACAGTAAAGTCTGATCTATTTGTTTGAGTAAGTCGTAAGCTTGCTGCTCATTCAAGTCAGTAAAGCTGCGCCCTTCTTTCTCACGGTCTGTATCGCCATATTTAAAAGACATATAACACACACCATTTGGCTTTAATGCTTTAAATATGCGCGCCAGCACTTCAGTCAGGCGATCTCTTTCACAGTGCAAAAGAGAAGCACAAGCCCAAATCCCATTATACTTAGCTACTTCATTCAGCTCATAAAAACTTTGCTGACGTACCTCGATGCCTGTCAGCTCTCTCGCCTTTTCAACCAGCTCGGTAGAATAATCAATTGCCTCAACTTGATAGCCTTTTTTCTTAAATGCCAAAGTGTCCCGCCCCGAGCCACAGCCCAAATCCAGGATCAATGCCTGTTCCGGCAAATATCTTAGAAATGGTGCGTATAGACTTTCCATTTCAACCTGATAGGTATTTTCAAAAAATGCTTGAGCATGTTGATTGTAATAATTTGATGTTTGATTCATTGTCTAAAAGCCAATATCTTATGTTAAAGAACATACTGATATTTCACTAGATAAGTCAAATGATCAGTCCTATGAATGAATCAAACTCTTATTTCACTGTATCCGGACAACTGAGATAGAAACCAAACTGGTTCTTGTAAATGGAAAAAATATGGGCTTCAGATTTCGCAAGAGTATTAAAATATTACCTAGATTAAAAATCAATCTGACGCATAAAGGCATCAGCAGTGCAAGCATTGGCACACCTGGTGCTTCTTTAAATATTGGCAAAAAAGGCACCCGAACCAGCGTTGGTATTCCAGGCACAGGCCTATCCTATTCCAAGCACCAACCCTATAAGAACAGAACTGGCAACCAAGAGAATCCTGCTCAGGAACAACCACCACTCTATACATCACATACTGAGAAACCTAAATCGAATGTCTGGATTTGGGTAATTTTTGGATTATTTTGTTTTATTGTCGGGGCAATTATTTTTTGAATTTAGCCATTCTTTGTACCCCATAATATCCACTGCTAGGCAAAATTTAATTCATTCATTACTATGGACGGATGTTAAATACAATAAAGGCTGCCGCTGATGTCTGATAATGACAGTACTATGGATTATGATGAAAATGATTTAATCGATTCTCCCTTGTCTCAAATTTTACAAGAGGATAATGAGCAAATTGAAGTTCTAATTTATCGATTACCCGATAGTGACTGGACACTGGAAGTGGTAAACCAAAATGGTACTTCTACGGTATGGGATGAAACATTCCCGTCAGATCAGGAAGCTCTATCTGTCGCTTTAGATGGAATTAAAGCCGCAGGCGGTATTCAGGCCTTTTCCGAACTCAGTGACCTCGAAGCAAAGAAAAATATTTTTCCTGAATCGCTTACTCGCCATTAAAAATGAAGTTGCTGGCTTGGATCTGAGTCAGTATTTTTTGGATTCTTAGAACCTGTCGCGTGATAGGTTCACTTCAACCCAAACCCATCTAGTGTTGAAAGGTCAAAATTTTCATCAAACATAAACTCATCTGCTCGCTCTTTTCTTAATGTCGCCCAGGCATAAAAGAAACATTTCTCACATAACTGCAATTCATATCTTTCCCCGTCATGCTTGGAACCATAACACCAATGTGCATATAAAGTGCCAAACGCCAGTTTCGTTGATTGGTTGCATACATCACATATAACATCTGTAACGACTTCTAACTGTTTCAGTTGTTTGATTTCTATATTAAGAGCCTCTAAGTTTTAAAATAAATAGCATTGCTATAAGTTATGACCCAGTTCTTAAAAATATAAAAAATCACAATATATTGTATATAGTTTGTAAATATACACAAAATATAGGGTAGATCAATCTTGTTTAATGTTTCAAAAAATTATAAGAATATTCACTTGATTATTTTTTACACTTATGAAGGACTATGGAAACCGCTTTTGATTTCAATGAAAAATTTGGCACACCTAAAAAATTGTTGTGCAAAAATTTTAATAAAATCCAAATCAGTATCCACCCTGATTTTTCTGGAATTTATCTTTGCTATCAAGAGGCTTTCAAATCCTTAAAAGCTGATCTATCAATATTGACTTCTTACCCTGAAATCCGTGTCTGGAAAGACCCTAATAGATCTGGCTATACCATCGCAAATGCCTGTCAGTGGCACTTATATTGGTCTAAGAACACACCTAAGAATATCAACTTACTCGTCCATTCTTTTCCTCAAGATGAGGACAAAATTGAGCTATTAAAAAAAGAGGCAAGTTTGGAATTCATGAGATTTCTGGCCTCTTATCACCATGATCTGGATCGAATGAATCCTGCAAAAATGCAATCGCTGATCAATGCACATATCTCATATGAAGTTATCTTGGCTTTAAACAAAGAAAATTCTTTCAAACCTCACCGTACTATGAGCTTAGACCTGCTAGCAAAACTACTCTCATTCACACGAAATCAGCTGAATTATCGAAATAAAGTTATAAACCGGCAAAGACAGAAGATTTTTGATCAACTGCAACAAACCAGTGGAATTGTGCAACAACTTTTAAACAATGTGGACTTCGTTCTCACGCCAGATCAGCTATGGAAAGCATAATGTCAGAATATAACCCAAACCATCAAAATGCTGCTGATATTCCGCGGGTATCATTAAAACAGACACTGGAAAAACTCTTTGGTAATGAGCAGTTCAACCGTGCAGAACATATTCAATATATTGCTGATTTACTGACTTTACACCCCACTGTTCAATATCTGAAGGAGCTGAATCTCGATCTATTAGATTTTGATCTACAAACTAATTCTGTTGTTGCTAGACCCGCTGCCTTGGTCTCCTCTCGAAAACATACTGTTAGTGCAACACCCGTTACTTGGTATGTGAACTCAATTGCACAATTAGCAAAGTCAGAAGAAAATGCCTTAATCTGGAATATCCTAGTCTTAAAAGCAGCAATCTATTTAATTGCACTGCCAGACATTAAACCTGAACTTTTTAAAGAGGATCACACTGAACATTTCAATACTGTAAAACGTTTATTCCAACGCTTCCGTACCGCCAATCGGATTCTAAGTTCCGAAAAAGAATATCAAAATACTCCTGAATATAGACTCCTTTGGGAAAAGTATCTTAAAGATCCCTCCCTTTCCTTAGTTGAATTTATTCGGTATTTGAATGAGGTTATTGATGAAGAACGTGATAAAGAGTCATCTAATGATTTTATGCAAAACCTGCTAAACGTGATCCGCATCACCTTTAATTATGTTTTGGAAAATAAGGCAAAAATTGCAAAAGCGAGCATCGAGACGCAACTGCAACATGAATTTTTAGACGAAGATCAGCTGATTGCAGAAAGTTCAGAAATTAAAAAAGGGCAAAAATCTAAAGCCCTCAATATAGAACAACAACTAGATGACCAAGATACACGTCAAATATTAGTAGACCCAACCATCGTTACCCCCCTTGCTGCATATTCAGAATCCAGCCAGAGCTATGTGCTGCCTTTGGTTGCCAAACATATTCAACGGAAAGAACATTTGCTGCCATACAGCAGCCTCTTTCCTAATACCACAAGCATAAGTGCCCTAATTACTGAACTATATAAAAATTACATTATTGAGATTAAAGAAGACTCTAAAGACAAGGATAAAGAAACCAAAAAAAAGAAGGCATCCTTGATCCTGATGTTGTCATTTCTGACAGGAAATAAAATCCAGGAGTGGCTACGTCTACAAAGTAAACGTGCTAAAAATTTAAACGCTCGCCAACAAATCAAGCAAAGCAATGGACAATATTATCTGAGAAGTAAATTTTCAATTTTTGAAAATAAGGATTTTGCTTATCCAGAGGGCTTGCTCAACCAAACAGTTCATCTGGACATCCCGATCCCGAATTCATTTATTGAATCTCTGCGAGACGGTGACCCCGTTACGGAAGAGGACCTTCAGCAACATTTGAAACAGCTGAGAGCCAAATTTTATATTCCAAAATTATCACTAATAAGAATTGGCTCTCTTTTACATCAGACTATTTTGCAACGCACTGGAAATAAACAGCTTGCTGACATTCTTACTGGTATTGATGCCAATAAGTCTTCTTCTACTTCTTATTGTCATCAAAATATCCTGACTTTACAGACTGAATATGTCTCAATTTTAAAAGAGCTGTGTGAGTCGTTATCCGATGACTACCAGAATATTGAATATGCTGCAGAAAAAAACTTTGGAAGCCGCAAAGCACCTACTTCAAATGTGATTCAAAATATCTTTGCCACTCTCAAATTCAGAATAATTTCACAAAAAGAAGACGACTGGATAGCAATTTTTAATCACTACAATCTGTGGATGTGGCATTTCTTGTTGCTCTTTACTGCTGCACGACCCGTCGCTGAATTTCCAGGTTTTTTAAAAAGCTTTAACCTGAAAAGAAAAATATGCATGGTTTCTGATAAGGAGGTGGGTGGGCGTCAAGGCTATGGACGTTTAATTCCACTGGGTCATTTTGTTGTACAAGAACTCCAGAAATTCATAGATTTTTTACATTATTTTAAAACTCAAATTGCTCCTAGTCAGCCAGAAATTCCACAACATATTCAACAAATTTTAGAGAGCAAGCTCCCACTATTGAATATCTTTCAGGATGGTCAATGGTACCCCTTAAGGCCTTCGATTATAAAAAAATCTAACCCTGAGTTAAGTTTGCTACATGAAAACTGGCACCGGCATACTGCCCGTGCGTTTCTCAGCCATAAAATTAGCGAAATTGAAATTTTAGCTTTATTCGGTCATGAACCGATGCAGCAAGAAGCTGCTCATCCTTATTCCAGCTTATCTATTTCACAATATTCAAGGATTGCTCATATTCTTGAACAAATGAAAGATCATTTTAATATTACCGGTATTGAACTCGATGTCCTCACTCAATAAACGTACTAAGCAAACTCGAACACTATATGCCGAAGCACGTAGAAAACAAGACCGACTCGATCAGGAAGAACAGCTTCGAGTAGATGTAGAACAGGAGCTAATTCAATACTTCCAAGAACAAGATTTGGAACAAAAAGGGCATCTTGAATCCTTATATCCAGCAATTTATGAGTTTATTAAACGCAAAGCTCCAAGCTTGGCCTGGAAAAAATATGCACATGAATTTTTTCGGTCATATATAAAGCAAATCAATTTAAATCGTCGTGAGACTTTGCCCCTACCGAATCTGACATTTGAGATGAAGCGTGATCAGCCAGTTTTTACGATGGACTGGATCGAGAAGGGACAGCAGGTTGATGAAGTTCTTGATAAGCTTTGGGACTACTGGATTCTAGCAAAAGATAGCAAGACATTTTCTGATGATGAAATCATTGGAAATATTGTTATTTCTGCCATGCTTTATTCCGGCTTAAATCAAAAAGCCTCTTTAGAGGCTTTGCTTCAACATTTAAAAGATCCGGCCAAAATTAGAAAGATCGAAAATCTGAACATTATATTTTTAGAACCGCTCTCCCCTTCCTATGGAGATCTCTTTATTGATGAAAAAACCATCCGTAAATCGCGTAATTTTATTCCTGATCAAATTACCCGCTTATGGTTAATTCATTTTAATAGCAGAAATATTCGTACAGTAAACCAGAATGTAGAAGATTATCTACAGCTTATTTTTAATAAGATAAATTTACCATTTAATCTTAAAACTTATAAATTATTACGCGACTACGCTAGCTTCAACTGGATGCAACTGCCGAAAGTTGACATTGATCCTGCTCTGTCACAATGTCTCATTGAAAATACAGCAACCTGTGGCTTATCAGAAATAGAATTTGAACGATTTCTTCATCCAAAATTTAAATATCAGCAGAACACTCTTACTGATTCAGATGTAGAAAAATCACCATCTATTGTGGGTCAATCTTACTCAAATGATGACATTCAACAAGCATTATATGATGTGATAAAGATTCACAAAGACCTTTTACAATTGATTCGTACCACACAAACTGATCAAAGCATCGATGCATTAATCATTAAATATTGCATTGAAAATACTAATAAATTTAATGAGTACAGTAAACGTGTCGCCTTATGGCTCATCAGCCTTTATAAACCAGAATTAGAACAAATTCAGTCACTGGCTGAACGTTTAAATTTTTGCACTAGCCAATTTCAAAAATCGTTTCAGCAGAATAAGCGTTTAAAAGACGGTTCGATTTACACTTATTATTCGCGTATTGCAGAGCCTTGGCTGACCCATTCTTTACAATATCTAGATAGCGAAGATGATCCTAATACAATAATCATTAATATCTACCGACAAATCATTACAAACACCCGACTTGCAGCTGAAGCCGGCGAGCCTAACTTTAAAAAATCCATTGGTCAAACTGTCAGTATGTTGAAGCGCTTCCAGAGCTTTCAACAAATAGTTTTTGAAGCTGAACCTCTCGAATTAGAGTCAATCGCTGTACAAAATAGGCCTAGAGCCCGTATTATTAGCCCTTTGACTTATCAAGCTTTCATGAACAAGTTAGATACCTTATTTTCAGGTGCTAATAGTCAAGAAAACACTTATAAGATATTAAAAATCATCTATATCTTAGCTTACCGAACCGGTATGCGTATTAATGAAATTCTGGGCTTACGTGTGCGGGATATCGAGGGCTTGAGCTGTCTATCCGTATGGATTCAGCCCTACGGCTCAAAAAAGAAAGGAAACTTACATCAACTTA
Source organism: Acinetobacter sp. GWC1_38_13 (assembly GCF_001767535.1). Taxonomy (NCBI): domain Bacteria; kingdom Pseudomonadati; phylum Pseudomonadota; class Gammaproteobacteria; order Moraxellales; family Moraxellaceae; genus Acinetobacter; species Acinetobacter sp. GWC1_38_13. Next base: position 22,837 of record NZ_MELG01000084.1, read on the forward strand.
AAACAGATAGTGCTGAACGCAAAGTCCCTGTGTATTGCTTATTAAAAACCGATGAATATCAAATATTTCGTAATTATGTAGTCGAGCAACGATTACTCAATCAGGAAAACTTATACCTATTCCGTAATTGGAATGAAAATAGCAAGCTGAACAAACATACGGTGACAACACCTTTTAGAATGATTATGAACGAGCTTTTTAAAACTCATGATTATTCTTTCCACTCATTTCGACACACAGCAGCGAATCACCTATCGGTTGTTCTCAACTGTAATTACGCTCCATTGGTCAAAAATCTGACGGATTATACAGAAGAAGAATATCAATCTATTCGAGCAGAATTACTCCGTCATACGCATGGTCAAAATCATTGGTTTATGATTGCCCATTTACTGGGTCACATTGACCCTACAGAAACCTTTAAAAGCTATATTCATCTTAGCTACCTGATCGCTGGGCATAAAATACTGCAATATCATCCAGACATCGATACTCAATTAGCAAAGAAGATGATGGGCTACCTACCTTCTTTCAAATTTTTAAACACAGTAAAAGATTCTGCTCCATTCAATTTTGAAAAGCATGCTGTTCATTTAAGTCAGCAGTTACTTAACGATCAAACTGACTGGTTAAAAAGTAACGTAGAAGACATTCTAGATGAGGTTTCATTTAACTCACAGCCTCATGATTTTTTTAAATATTTCGCAGGAACAAAAGAATCTAAAGTTTCATTTGCATGGTTTTTTAAGTGCCTAAATTTACTGGAAATTCATCATGATCCAGACCGGGTATCACAAGAAATGAGCTTACCTGTCGAACTGGTTAGCTATTGGTATGAAAATGCCAAACAACTGGGCCAACTCAAATCTCAAAAAAGCAACCCAAGGTTATTTGATCTCAACAACAAAAATCATCTGGATAAACCTTTGAAACCCGCCATGATAGATACCGTTGAAGAGCGCATAGCAAGAAACTATTTCTTTGAAAATATTCAAAATATCTTTGAAAAAAAGCCAGATGAAATAAAAGCGGTGCTTGAGACATTTTTAAGTCGTGTTACGGTTTCGCATACCGGCATTCATTATCGATGGAATAAAATCGATCAATTGGAATCATTTTATTCCAAGGTAAAAGACCTGTTTCCCCATCAATTTTGGCATTTGCTCGGACAAGACTTGGTACAATTGCTAGATAAAAAGAAACAGCCTTTATTACTGAAGCTGGCTAAATCGAGCACAACAGAGCATCCTACGACTCAAGAAGATTATGTTCGTCTCCAGCTTTACTCAACAAAAGATACTAAAGCACTGGCCGCATTTAAATTCTGTTTACATTTAGCCTGTATTGGCAGACCTCGATCTCTTGAACTTAAAGCCGAAGGTCTAAAAATAACTACATGCTGTTAAATAATTTAACCGTTGCTTCCTTATCTAAAGCCAAATTTAATATATGTTTAGTAAAAATTAAGTTAGCAGCGTCTGAAACAGGGATAGGTCATGCATACAACATCAGAAAAAACTGCAAAACAGAAAATGATATTAGCTAAGGCAGTTTTAGCTGCTGCTGAACGACTTGGTCTTGCACAGGATCAACTAGCCTTAATACTCAGTATAGATTCGGTGAAAACTTTAACCTCTCTTGAATTAGATCCCACTTCAAAACAAGGAGAAATAGCCCTCACTTTAATCCGTATTACCACATCACTAGAGACTCTGGCGGGTGGAGATACTACCTGGATGCAGCATTTCATGAAGTCATCAAATAAATTAACTAATGGTATTCCGGTAGAACAGATTCAAAATGCTCAGGGATTGTTTTCTGTTTTACAATTGCTAGAGGGTCTTCGAGCTAAACTTTAAAGAAATTAATGCATATAAATAATTTTGTATAATATTTTGAAAATTAATTGATTTATTATATTGTAATTCTTTAATTTAAGATTTGATATTAGGACAGTAATAGCTGTGTTTTAGGAAAAATCAGTGAATAATAAGTTAAAAGAAATTGCAGTTAGATTACAGCAAATTTTAGACCAAATCACATTATTACAAAATGAATATCAAAGCCTTTATCAAGAAAAAGAAAAACTTATATCGCTTGAAGAAAAAAATAAGAATTATTTATCAGCAGAAGAAAGACTTTTATTATTTTCTCAAAGGTTTATTGGACGAACTGATACCTTTGCTTATCGTTGGGAAAATAGCAGTGGAAAATCTGGTTATTCTGTTGCTTGTGCAAATGAGTGGAAACATGGCATTTGTTACAAACCTCAAATTAAATGTTCAGACTGTAAAAGCCGTCAACTATTACCCATCACACAAGAAGTTCTTTATTCTCATTTAACTGGACAGAAAGTTATAGGCATTTACCCACTATTAGCAACAGATCAATGTAGGTTACTCGCAGTAGATTTTGATAAATCAGATTGGAAAAATTGTGTAACTGCATTTTCTGAAGCGTGCTTATCTTTAAATATACCATTTTTGGTTGAGCGCTCTCGTTCAGGTAATGGCGCACATGTTTGGATATTTTTCTCTGAACCAATTGCAGCTAAGCAAGCTCGCTTAATGGGTGCAGGTATTCTAGATAAGGCCATGGAACTTTATCCAGCTCTAGATTTTGAATCTTATGATCGTATGTTTCCAAATCAAGATCACATGCCAGCAGGCGGATTTGGAAATTTAATAGCATTACCCTTACAAAAGCACGCAAGAGCGCTAGGAAATAGTACCTTTATTGACAGTAACTTTAATGCCTTTACTGACCCATGGACTGTTTTACAACAAACTGAATTAATGAGTTCTTCTGAAGTTAATAATATTGTGAATGAACTAGGCTACAATTTCATCGAACAGAATCAAACAGATGTTGACCATGAGGCTCCATGGGTAAAAAATATTCCTAAAAAAAATCAAAAGATCGCGGGATGTCCAGACGCTATTGAATTGGTATTCGCAAATATGATTCACATTCCAATTCAGACATTACCCTCTCAATTGATAGCTCAATTAAAAAGATTAGCCACTTTCTCCAACCCTCGTTTTTTTAAAGCACAAGCAATGCGTTTTTCAACGACAGGAATTCCAAGACACATATGCTGTGCCCGCCTTGAAGGACAATATCTCAGTTTACCACGAGGATGCCTAACAGATATAATTCACTTGCTTAATCAACAAGATACTAAAATAAAACTAAAAGATCAACGTACTAAAGGCAACATATTAGTCAATATAAATCTACTTACCGAATTATCCTCTGAACAGGAAATGGCATGTAAAAAAATCCTTGAACACGATGTTGGAGTTCTACATGCACCAACGGCTTTTGGAAAAACTGTTACTGCAATCTCTATCATTGCCAAACGCCAAACAAATACACTCATTATTGTTCATAACAAAGAACTTGTTTCTCAATGGAAAGAACGATTACATTCATTTTTAGCCGATGTCGAAATTGGTACAATACAAGGTGGAAAAGCCAAACCATCTAATCAAATTGACATTGCAACATATCAAAGTCTAATCAACCGTGTAAATAATTCAATCAAACCTATCGCCTTTAATTACGGACAAATTATCGTAGATGAATGCCACCATTTATCCGCACCAAGCTATGAATTTCTTCTCAGTGAAGTCAGTCCCTACTACATTCTCGGGTTAACTGCTACACCAGAACGTCAAGATGGGCATCAACCCATTATTTTCATGCAAGCTGGTTCTATTGTATACAAAGCGAAATCCAACAATCACACCCAGCTTAAAAAATTATTAATAAAAGTAAATTATGAAGGTGAATTCCCAGAAATTTTCTTTGGTACCGAAAATAAACCACATATTTCAAAGCTGATGCAACATCTTACTGAAGATACAGAACGTAATAATGCCATTATTAAAGATGTCTCTCATTGTATTCAAAATGGTCAGATCCCGTTAATTTTAACTGAACGTAGAAAACATGCCGAAAATCTTAGAAATAAGTTGAATGATTTAGGGTATAAAACATCTATTTTACAGGGAGGTATGAGCCATACAAAAAACATAAAAGAAAAACAAAATTTAGATGATGCTCATGTTGTGATTGCCACGGGAAAATACATTGGTGAAGGTTTTGATCTTCCTCGTTTAGATACCTTGTTCTTGGCATTCCCGATTTCATGGAAAGGCACTTTGGCTCAATATGTTGGGCGTATTCATAGATCAAATGAAGGTAAATTTGAAGTTCAGGTATATGATTATGTTGATGTTAACCATCCGATATTTGTCAAAATGTTTCAGAGAAGGAGTAAAAGTTATAAAGCTCTAGGCTATATTGTAGAACAATCACACAATAATATCGTTTTATAATTTTAGATCTATTGACACTACCCCAATTTTCAATCCATAAGATAATTAAACGTAAAGCCGCTTTTAAAATTCTAAATGTGTGGGTCTCCTTGGCATCAAAATAACTGGCCATCACAAAGGATGCGGGTCCGAATGCAAATTTTAACTGTATTTTCAGAGTCATTTCAGATCACTACGTAGCTAAGGCTGTTTTGCAGATCGAAATGATAAAATCATAAATTGCTTTTCAAGAAAAAAGAAACTAATATGTTTCTTATAACACTAAAAAGCAATAAATGTGTCTACAATGAATGAGTCTTTACTTCAGCAAATCAAAAAAAGACGAACCCAATTGGGCTTAAAGCAAGTTGATATGCAATCCCGTACAGGCATTTCAAGACAGCAATACCAAAAGCTGGAAAGTCAGGGCAACCCTCGATTAGAGACCTTAGAAATTATCGCGGCAGGATTAAATGCTCAACTGATGCTCATCCCTGATGATAAGGTTCATTTGATTAGACAATTATTGAATGATGAAATTAAAGTCACTATTGAAGATCAGGATGACTTAATGACTAACCCATGGAAGGGTCTTCTCGGAGGAGAGGAACCATGAATACTGTTGCCGTCCTGAAATTAACATTACATCACGCTGTCGTTGGATACTTGGCAGGATTTCAGAGCGGAAAAAATATTCTGGTTTTTACGGATTCTTTCCGATTTGATCAGCAACGCCAGACCTTGAGCTTGCTGACTTCCCCCTTGTATCCTCAAGCAGATAAGATTTTAGAAAAGACTTATGTTACACATCAGCGCTTACACCCCTTGCTATCAAACTTGCTACCAGAAGGCGCATTACGCGAACTCATTGCACAAAGCCTTAAAGTACATATAGACAATGAATTTCAGTTATTGGCAGCTTTAGGTCATGACTTACCTGGAGCACTCATTGCGACCCCATTAGATCCAGAAGAAATTCCAGATGAAATAAAATTCAAACTGCAGATCTCGAATCCAGATCAGATTTTAAAGCAAGAGATTCGAACAGATAATAAGTTTTCCTTGGCCGGCGTCCAAATGAAGTTTTCCATGAAAGCCAAAGATGGGCGTTTTACACTAGCACAGGCAACGGAAACGACTCTACTCGGGGACTGGATTATCAAAACTCCTTCTTCCAGACATGCTTTTGTTCCGCTAAATGAATATTCTATGATGACCCTTGCCAAAACGGTCGGAATAGATGTCCCTGAGATTCGCTTGGTGGATATGGCCCTTTTACAAGACCTTCCACCATTAAATTTACCCCAAGAGCAATATGCTTTCGCAATCAAAAGATTTGATAGACAGAGTACTGCTGATACTACAGAGCTTATTCACATCGAAGATTTTGCTCAGATCTTCGGCGCATATCCACATCAGAAATACAGCACCACAAATTATGAGCAGATAGGAAAGATCATTTATCAATATTCAGATAACAAAATTCTTGATATTCAGCAATTTGCCAGCCGCTTACTCGTCAATATTTTACTCGCCAATGGAGATGCGCACTTAAAAAACTGGAGTATGATTTATCATGATAAAAGTGCACCCAGATTATCTCCCGCATACGATATATTAATGACCAGTGTATATATTGAAAATGAGCGTCATTTCGCATTAAATCTTGCCAAAAATAAAGATTGGTATTTAGCTGAGATGAAACACTTTGAACAATGGGCTGAAAAAGTCGGTGTTCCATGGCGTGTTATTGAAAAACAGCTTCACGTGATCATGGACAAAGCACGGTCAGTATGGCCAGTGCTATTACTAGACTTACCTATGATTTCTGTTCATAAAGAAAAATTAAGAGAACATTGGAAAAAATTGCATCCAGACTTTCAGATACTTACAGATGATTAGGGTAATCTGAAACCAAACTAAAATTTCTCAAACAAGTTCATCACGTCATTTTCCGTCAGTTTCGCTTCGCCCTCATGATCGGTACTTAGAATAGACTGTGCCAGTTCTGCTTTATTTTGCTGTAAGGCAAGAATTTTTTCTTCTATGCTTTTATTGGTAATCAGCTTATACACAAATACTGGCTTGTCCTGTCCAATCCGCCATGCACGATCTGAAGCTTGATCTTCAGCAGCAGGGTTCCACCATGGATCATAGTGAATGACTGTATCTGCGGCGGTTAAATTCAGACCGACCCCTCCTGCTTTCAGACTGATTAAAAATACCGGCACTTGTCCAGACTGAAATGCTGTAATGACTTCATCCCGTTTCTTGGTCTTTCCAGTCAGTTTCACATAGCCAATTTCTGCGTGATGGAGCTGCTGCTCAATCAGTTCCAACATTGAGGTAAACTGAGAGAAGATCAGAATTTTTCGCCCCTCCTCCACCATTGGAACGACCATATCCATCAACTGTTCAAGTTTGGCAGAGTGTGCCTGCCCGGTTTTCACTGAATCCAGCTTTAGTAAGCTAGGATGGCAGCACACCTGACGTAGCTTCAGTAAGGCATCTAAAATTTGAATTTGACTACGTTTAAAGCCTTTTTCTGCCACAATTTTCTGAATATTTTCCTGCATCGTGGCACGAACAGCCTCATATAACTTGGATTGCTGGTCATTCATATCAATATTGACTTCAATCGTGGTTTTTTCTGGCAACTCTTTGGCTACGTCAGTTTTCAAGCGACGTAAAATGAAGGGCTTAATCCGGTTGACCAACTTTTGTCTTAACTGCTCATCACCGCGCTTTTCAATCGGATGACGGTACTTTTTATTAAAAATTTCTTGTGAATATAAAAATCCTGGCATCAGGAAATAAAATAGTGCCCACAGCTCACCCAAATGATTTTCCATCGGGGTACCTGTTAGACACAAACGATGTCGCGCTGTTAATTGCCGTACTACCTGTGCAGCTTTGGCACGCGGATTTTTGATATTCTGCGCCTCATCCAAAATGAGTTGATGATATTCATATTGCTTTAGTTGTTCTTCATCTCTCGCTAGAAGCGGATAGGTGGTTAACACAATATCATAGTGCGGAATCTGCTCAAAATTCTGATGGCGGTCGGGCCCCTGTAGCAGCAATACCTTGAGCTCAGGGGTAAATTTCTCCGCTTCTTTGAACCAGTTATGCATCAGCGATGTGGGTGCAACAATTAAGGCGGGACTGTCCTGCAAATATCCAGCCTGCTTTTCCATGAGTAAATGGGCTAAAGTTTGTGCTGTTTTCCCCAAGCCCATATCATCTGCCAGAATCCCGCCATGCTGGGTTTCCCTTAAAAACTGTAACCAGCCTAAGCCCTGCTGCTGGTATGGACGCAACTCCCCCTGAAAACCTTGTGGTGTCGGCAGTTGTTGCTGATAGCCTTGTTTGAATTTCTGTACAAATTGCTGCAGGCGATCACTGACCTGCCATGTCATCCCAAGATTATGCTGCAATTCTAATAATTGACTCGCATCATAGCGATCAATACTGCGCTCTTCTTGCTGTAAAATGCTCTGCAGATGTAACAATACCGGCTTAATATCCCTAGCGGATAGAGCCAAATCAGGTTGATCAACTGCAGTTTTCACGGTGAAAATTTGACTGTCATGCAGATGAATAAACGTCCGCGGATCAAGTAAATCAGGATTTACTCGCACCAAAGCTACGAGCGCATCAAGCAAATTATAAGAATTACCTGCACTGTCTTGAACCGTCGCCCCGATATTGAACCAGTCCTGCTGACCTTCAGATTCAGTGATAGAAATATTTAAATTTTCGACATATTGCAGGTTAAAGGGGCTGTTTTCCAGATGCTCTATCTGCCAGCCCATCAACTCAATTTGATTGATGGGCATCAGCTGTTTGATCCAGTCTCCATAGAAAGCAAAAACCATAGAATCAAGACGTTGTTTATCCAGTTTTAATTGCTGGTCATAACTAAGATCTTTCACCCACTTCAGTGATTCGACCAACAGCTGTAAACGCTGGATTGACTGTTGTTCCTGAACGAAGTCCCGAAGCTGTCGCACCATTTTTCCATGCTGCTCACCAATAAAACTGTCACCTGATGTACCTGCTTTTATTCGCCCACCAGCATAGGAGAATTCAATTTCAGCACAAACAGACTCCTCTAATTTCCAATCAAATGTATCTAAAACACCGAAGCGTAAAATTGGCTGGGGACTACCCTCAAGGACATCAATATGCTGAATAGACTCGGGCCGAGGCAGATTTTTCACGTCTGAATATTGATGAGTCAGTTGCTCAAACTCTGGCAAGAGCATAGATGGAAGATCAGGCATCTGTAAAAAATGGTACAGAAGATTTGCCGTATATTCACCATATAACTGGCCCACCGTGTTCTGTTGAATATCCACATAACACGGTGGCTGGCTCGCGAGAATCTGAATATGAGGATTTGATTTTAAATCGAGTCGAATATCACCATTGACCAATTCAATATTTAAATGCTCAGTCTGTTGTTTAGCCCCTTGTTCCCATCTAAATTCGATGTTGTAGCCTTGTTCTGACCATTGAAGTGCAGCATGGCTCTTTTTTTTCCAATAAACATCGCCACTTTGAATAAAAGATTTGAAATGCTCCAATAAAATGCTGGAGATATCGAGATTGCTTTGATAAAAGCGTTCGTCACTGTTTATTTTGGCATAATAATAAATCTGGTTAAATAATTGTCGTTTTTGTTCAGGTAAAGTCAGATGCTTTCTGGTGATATTTTCATATTGGGTATAATAACTTTCCCCCGCAATTGAGCCGTTTTTATTGCGTCTGGCCTTCTGAACATCAACTGTCAATTTCTTTAAGCTGACCGACTGATCTAGCAGGTAAATTAAATAATTGTTTGTTTTGACAGATTGCTCTGGTTCAGTCTGTTGTAAATACCGTTTAAAATCATTCAACCAGCGCTGTGCCTGATCATCCCCACGTTGGCGTTTTGCGATTCCCTGCGGGGATTGAGAGTCAGCATAACGCTGTTGAAATTCCTGACGATATTCTTGAAAGAATAACCGCGCTAAAGCAGCAGCATGTTTACAGTTATATCCAACCGGACAAGTGCAGTCGTCATCGATTAAACGGTCTTTTTGGGGATTATAGGTAATCGCGGTATCGTAATAATCTGTCCCTTCAATTTGAGCATACATCGTGACATCATCATTTTCCTCAAAAAACTCAATTGTTTCCCTATCAATGTGCTTAGCATAGCTCAGACTACGATGAAGAGTTGCAGTACTAAAGCGAGATAGAAAATTGATCAATGACGACATGATTACCAGACACTAAAAATGTTTATACAATTATAACGGACAAAGCTGTCATTTCAGAACAGTAGCCGAACTGCTCAACCTGAGCACAGATTCGACTCACTCAATAGGAATATTGTGAATAAAGACAATCAAATTCGAGAAGTTAAACAGTTCATTGAGATCGAAAATATCCTGATAGAAAGTGATCATTTCTTCACAACAGTTAATTTTAAACCAAATGGGGTCAAAAGTTTTAGCATTGTTTCTATGTGTGATTCATAGAGATCATTTCAATTTAGCGATCTCTAGATCCATCTTGTAATTGGCATGTTGAATCCGTTCATTTGAGGGGTTGTATTGCTTCTGGACTTCATCTGAGAAAGGAGTTTCTTCACATAATTCAAAGTACCTCTCCATCGGTGTTTTACCTTTCAACGCTGAATGTGGTCTCATCCAGTTATAGTAATGCTGCCATTCGGCTAGCTTGTCTTGGATATCCTCAGAATTGATATCTACAGTAGCGTAGAACTCAGATTTATCAGTTTTTTGTGAACGCTCTACCTTGCCATTCAGATGAGGTGAACCTGGTTTATTTGGCCTAAATTTGATTCCATGCTGCATCATTTTTTTCTGTACTTTTTCAGCAAAGAATTCCCGCCCACGATCGGTCTGTATTCGCTGTATGGGAAAAGGCATTTCTTCAATTACGCAGTCTAAAAAGTCGAGAGTATTCGCTGCTGTTCGGCGTTTATATATCCTTAAAACGCGATATCGTGTGCAGTCATCGATAGATGTGTACTGATATAGTCCTGGACCCAGTTTACAGGTATCCATTTGAATTCTATCGCCTGGTAATGGGCGTTCATAACGAATGAAATCTGCTTTACGACGGAATTTTTTAATCGGTTTGACTTGATGGGTGGATAGTACTTTATGGATAGTCGCTAAGGACAACGAGACTCCGTGCAGCCTCATCAATTCTGTTTGCAAACGTCGAGCACCAAAATTTCTAGCTGAGCGCATTTCTAATATTAAGGCTTTTAGCTCAGCATTGATTTTAGTATTTGGCGATTTTAAGGGACGTCTACTCTGGCTACTTAATCCATCAATACCTTGCTCAGAATATCGTTTCCACCACTTGCGTAACGTTGGTCTAGAAATGCCACATCTCCGACAAACTAGGCCAGCATCATTAGTCTCTTCAAATAATTTAACTCATACGAGTCTTTGTTGAATTTCTCTGTTCATAGACACCCATTATATTGAAATAATGTCTATGAATAAAATACTTAAATAAAAATTCTCCGACAAGCTCAGTACGGTTAATTTTTATCCAAATGAGTTTTCAAAATTATGCTTCATCCATAATCCATTCTTTAAAAAGAGCATCCTCGATTTCATAAGTACCATTTTCTGGTTTAAAAATAATTTGTTTTTTTGATAAAGAACGTAGGGCCGATTGAATGAACCGTACCGCAATGTTATCTACACCAATGGAATCAGCCAGATGTTGTCTAAATTGACTACTATAAAGTTCAACTTGTGATTCCGCTATGGCTTTTAAAATTAGCTGTTCTAATAACTTAAACTCTCCCCATAATCCCGAAAAGTCACGATGCCCCATTGTATCGGCTATAAGCTGTTCCTTGGCAAAATCTATAGCCAGCATTGGGTTTAAGGCTAAACGCTCCACTAATGATCTTGCTAGTTGAGGACTTTGCTTCATATCTAAAAAAGCGTGCCATAAAATTTCTTTATTCAAACTACGTCCTGTTGTCTGATTAAATACATCTGCCAGATGATCTGTAAATGCTTTTGTTAGATTTGGAAAAGGTAAATTCTGTCCATAATGAAAAAAGGGAGCACTACTCACAGAAAACATTTGTCTCAGGCCTTCTCGACTTGAACCAGTAAAAACTACCTTTATTGTTTCTTTATGCATATCTAAAGCGGTACGTAAACTGGCAATCGTGGTTTTATATTTTGAACTAGCTAAAGCCTGAATCTCATCAAGTAACAGTAAAATAGGTTTCCCCTGCTGAGCCAGTTTAGTAATGCTAGACAAAATACTGGAATTCACTTGTCCTTGTAGAAGTGTCACTTCAGCTTTTACCCCTGCCACCTCTGTACTTAAAGAACCAATATTTTTAATCCAATGTGTGGCTTTCCCCATTAAGCCATTTTGTTTTGAAAACTCATCAAGAGCTTTTACAAACTGCCCTTCACTATGCAGGCCTGCATCGGCTTTGTTGCACAAAGATTTGAAAGGCAAAGCGCCCCTAATTGAGCCAAATTTAAGGCGTAACTTGGGTAAGTGGTCGACCTAATTCCGTAAATCTGTTGAGGACTGCTACACGTGCATGAACCTCATTGACTTGGCTATCAAAGCTCCTTGCACTGAGTTTATCTCCTAATAATTTGATGCAGTGCATTTTAGTCTCAACCAAACTTCGGCGATGATAGCCTGACCATTTTTTCCATAGTGTCCTACCTAAACGTTTAATTGTTCGAAGTAATTCATTTCGCTCTAGCGAGCTACTCTTTGTATCTTTCCATGGTTTCGCATTTTTTCTAGGTGGAATCACCGCATGTGCTTGCCGATCTGCAATGACCTGACGGCATTGCTTGGTGTCATAAGCTCCATCGGTATAAACAGAGTCAATCTGCT
>NZ_MELG01000085.1:0-10845 GCF_001767535.1 Acinetobacter sp. GWC1_38_13
CACGTTTAGCCAAAATGCTGCCTGATTTTGATGACAAGATTGTGTTCTTCGGTTTACAAGGTTTTATCAAACATTTTTTAATTGAAAGTTGGAACGAGGGCTTCTTTAATCAACCTAAAGCCAAAGTAGTCGCAGCCTATAAACGTCGCATGGACAATTCTCTAGGTGAAGGTGCTGTTCCCGTTGAACACATCGAAGCCCTGCACGATCTTGGCTATTTACCATTAAAGATTAAGGCACTTGAAGAAGGTAGCCGAGTCAATATCAAAGTGCCTGTATTGACCATTATCAATACTGATCCGAATTTCTTTTGGTTAACCAACTATATTGAAACTGTGCTCAGTGCCGAATTATGGAAAAGTTGCACCACTGCAACAATTGCTTATGAATACAAACGCTTGTTAACTCAATATGCAGAAAAAACAGGTGCACCTTTAGACTTTGTTGCTGTTCAAGGCCATGATTTTAGTAGCCGTGGGATGAGTGGGATCTATGATGCAGCTCAATCAGGCGTGGGGCACTTGACCAGCTTTTTTGGGACAGATTCAGTTGCATCCATTGACTATGCCGAAGAATATTATAACGCCACTGGTGTCGTCGGTGTTTCAGTGCCTGCAACAGAACACAGTGTGATGTGTATGGGCAGTGAAGAAAGTGAAATCGAGACCTTTAGACGTCTGATCTGTGAGCTTTATCCTGCCGGGGTAGTCAGTATCGTTTCAGATACTTGGGATTTCTGGCGTGTGATTACCGAGTTTAGCGTGGAATTAAAAGCAGAAATTTTAAAACGCCAACCGAATGCCCTCGGACTCGCGAAAGTGGTGTTTCGCCCTGACTCTGGTGATCCTGTGAAAATTATCTGTGGCGATCCTGAAGCAGAGCTAGATAGTCCCGCTTATAAAGGTGCAGTGCAATGTTTATGGGAAATTTTTGGCGGCACAGAAACAGCTCAAGGCTATAAAGTACTCAACGAGCGTGTTGGTTTAATCTATGGTGACTCGATTACTCTAGAACGTGCCCAAAATATCCTAAAAGGTTTAGAAACCAAAGGCTTTGCTTCGAATAATCTAGTCTTTGGTATCGGCAGCTATACCTATAACTATTTAACGCGTGACACCTTTGGTTTTGCCGTAAAAGCCACTTGGGGTCAAGTCAACGGTGTAGGTCGTGAGCTGTTTAAAGACCCTGTAACAGACTCAGGTGTTAAAAAATCAGCCAAAGGATTATTAAGGGTTGAACAGACTAATAATGGCTTTGAGTTATTTGATCAACAAAGCTTTGAACAGGAAAATATGGGCGCACTGCAAACTGTATTTGAAAATGGTCAATTATTAAGAGAATGCTCTCTTGACCAAATTCGGGAGAGATTGGTCTAGGCAAAACTCTCTATGATTAAAACACATCCAGTGATTAGATACTCGGAAAAGTCATCCGCAACCTGAACAAGCCAAAGCGACTAAAGCATTGGCTTAGTGCAAGATAAATGAAATGAATAGTTAAGTGCTTAAGCAAAGCTTTCGCCTTACGGTACGGCAAAGATTATCAATCTTTGCCGTACCTCAGATTTTGCCTACTTTTGCCAAAACATTTACGAAGCTTTAAACGCTTCTCAGGTCGAGCCTGAACAAACTAAAGTGATTAAAGCTTTAGTGAAGTGCAAGACGTAGTGGCTTATCCTAAAATATGATGAGAACCCAATAAGACTCCGCTATGATGTTACTTTATTCCGATTTCTTAATATTTCTATGAGTAAGGAAACTATCCATACGTCCGAACAGGAATACCTTGCCCACTATCAAAAAACAGACTATGACACCCCACTGTTTACGGTTGATATGGCAATTTTTTCTGTGGCAAAAGGTCAATTACAAGTCTTAATGATTCAGCGCTCTAACTTTCCCGAAAAAGGAAAATGGGCGCTTCCAGGTGGTTTTATTGATTTAAAAACTGATCCAGATTTAATGGCAACAGCTCACCGTAAACTGCTTGAAAAAACAGGGATTCACTCCCCTTATCTAGAACAAGTTGAAACCATCGGCAATCAGCATCGTGATCCACGTGGTTGGTCGATCACATCACTTTATTTTGCACTGATTGATTTTAGTAAATTTGAAATTCAAAAGACTTCAACAACTGAAATAAGTAAATGGATTTCTATAGAAGAAGCCTTGCAACTAGAATTAGCTTTTGACCATCAGAAATTACTAAAATTAGCATTTGATCGCTTGTGCAATAAAACCCGCTATACCGCACTCCCAGCTAGCCTCATGCCTGAATTATTTACCCTGACCGAATTACAAACAATCTATGAAATTATTTTAGGTCAAACCTTAGAAAAAAAATCATTTAGACGGCGTATGCAGGAAGCAGGTGCAGTTGAAGAAACAGGACAGCAGAAAATTGTCGGCAAGCGCCCTGCTCAATTATTTCGTTATGCACTAGATGATTTTAATTTCACCTTTCCGCGTATGTTGGAAACACCACGTAACTCAAATAATAAAGAAGAGAGCTAAGGCAAAACCTTAGCTCAAAATATCACTTCCAAGTTTCGCGGATCATATCCACTGCTTTTTCAGCAATCATGATTGCAGGTGCGTTGGTATTACCATTTACCACTGTTGGCATAATCGACGCATCAATCACACGCAAGCCTTGAATACCATATACTTTCAGCTCAGGATCAACCACAGCCATCTCATCTACACCCATTTTGCAACTACCAACTGGGTGATACACCGTGTCTACACGTTGGCGCAAAATCTCACGGATCTCATCATCAGATTGCACATTGGCAGTAAACATATCTTCTTTAATTTTTTCACTCAAAGCAGGTGCTTGCATCAACTTCTGCGTAACTTTAAATCCATCAACCATATCTTGAAGGTCTTGCTCATCCTCAAGAAATTTAAAATCAATTAATAGCGGATCATCTACATTTTTGCCACTGAGTTTGACCGAACCACGCGCACGAGGATTGAGCAAACATACGTGGCATGAAATACCGTGTCCTGTATGCATGGTTCGAGCATGATTATCTACTACAGCAACGACGAAATGCAGTTGTAGATTCGGTTTATCTAACTCAGGACGGCTCTTTAAGAAACCACCACACTCTGCATAATTGGTCGTAATTAGACCTCGACGCTCCTTACGATAACGCCCAATTTGTTTGATTAAATCTAAACTACCACCAACAGAAACACCGAAAGTTCCATCTATTTGTTTAGTCTTATAAGCAAAAATAAAGTCAGGATGGTCATGTAGATTTTCACCAACTCCAGCTAAATCTTTAACCACAGGAATACCGTGTTTTTCTAATTCTTGACGAGGACCAATCCCCGAAAGCATCAAAACTTGTGGTGATTGGAAAGCCCCTGCAGAGAGTAAAACTTCTTTATTTGCACGAACAACTGTGACTTGTCCTTTATGCTTAAATTCCACGCCTACAGCACGACCATTTTCGATCACAATTCGCGATACCATCGCTTGTGTGATCACATGTAAATTTGGACGCTTACCGATATAAGGCAATAAATACCCACGTGCAGCACTCCAACGTTCACCATTCTTCTGGGTAACTTGATAGACACCTACGCCTTCTTGCTCTGCGCCATTAAAATCATCATTCAGTGGATAGCCCACTTGTTTAGCTGCTTCAATAAAGGTTTTTTGGTATGGATTATCTGAACGTAGTTCGCTTACATTGAGGGGACCATGCTGTCCATGATACTCATTTTTAATTCTTTCGTTATGTTCTGATTTTTTAAAATATGGTAACACTTCATCATAGGACCAACCGGTATTTCCTAAAGCTGCCCAATGATCATAATCATCCCGATGCCCGCGAATGTACACCATCGCATTGATCGCTGAACTCCCCCCTAAGCATTTACCACGTGGTTGGTATCCTTTACGTCCATTTAAACCTTTTTGCGGTATGGTTTCTAGCGCCCAGTTATTCAGTTTCGTAGGGATGCTAATCACCGCAGCTGCTGGTGTATTCACCAACCAGCTATTGCCGTCCCCACCCGCTTCCAATAAACATACTGAAATATTTGGATTCTCCGAGAGTCTACCTGCAAGCACACTACCCGCCGAACCACCACCTATCACTACAAAATCAAATGCTGTTTGTGTCATTGCTATCCCTGTTATTTTCATTCTTTCAAAATGCGAAAAGATTATGCTCAAATGCACATCTAAATATTGGTTTACTTGTCTAACAGACTTGATTATTCCTCATAAAAAGTAACTGGATATGGGGCAAAGTACAATAGCCAAATCTGGCAATACGATTGAGTTAAATCATCAATTTCTACAGTCACTTATACAGTGGATTTCTTTTCTATTTCCTTTTGCTTTAAATGCTCAACATGCAAACGATTTGTCTTCCAAGAAGGCTCTAATACTTCTTTTTCAATTCGATATTTAATTCTTTTGAGCTTCATAGGACTAATCACCTGTTGATCAAAACGTTTTACGTATTCAATCCAAGCCTTACTACGAAAGACATTTTCAGGCATATCTGTTTTAAATTCGCTTCGAGCTGTAAATACAACAATAGAATGCAAATACTGCGGATCAACAACATCACTTAAAACCATTTCCAATACTTTAATATGCTTATAGTTTTGGTGTAACGGATTCTGAAATCTATAACTTTTCTTATAAATTTTTTGTGTCCACTGCTTCTGGCGAGCATTTCCAAAAATCCATCCCGTATAGTTTTTAGTTTCAACAATAAAAACACCATAAGGGCTTATTAAAATATGATCAATTTGAGTCGTCCCGTCTTTCTGATCAGGTAGAGTACAATTATTGAGCAATATATATTCAGCACTTAAATACTTAGCAACATGCTCAGAAACCATAAACTCACCAACTTTCCCCTTGAAATTCGGTGATTTGAGATATGTAACCACAGCAAGCATAAGAAGAATTAAAATAATATAAAAGAACATACTTCCCCATGAATATTTTATTTTTTAGAAATTAAAATCAACAGCATCAAATATACAATATATTTGTCAAAATATTATTATAAAAACTGGGTTAAAAACCAATTCGTAATATTTTATTTGGTCGCACTTCTATATTCTCCAAATAGCATAATCAAACCACCAATAAAAATAAAAAGTAATCCAAATAATTTGAAAGCATCTATTTTCTTTATTTGCATCCCTAATAAACCACTATGATCAATTAAGGTAGCAAAAATCATTTGCCCTAAAAATATCCATAATAATGTATTGGTTGCACCTATATGTGGAGCTGCCACAAACATACACAGAATATAAAGTGAACCCAAGAAACCTGACAACCACATCCACCAAGATGTATTTTGATAAAATTGTGGTTTCACCGTTCCATCCATCCACAATGCAATAACAAGCGAAGCAATCGCACCGCCTATATAAAGAAAAAAAGTCGATTGTATTTGGCTTGCACCACTGCTATGACGAAAGGCATTAATGACTGCCAATTGTAATGGAACAACTAGCCCACCTAATATACTAATCAAAACATAATGAATATTTTGCATTCATTGACTCTCATTTTTAGGTTTCTAATTTTTAGGTTTCTAATTTTTATGAACTAATTTGATTGAGAAACTTATGATCATGCTTGCAGATGGTTTCAACATAATGATTGAGTAACTCTTACTCCAAACTATCTTATAAAAACAAATACCGCATCAAACATTCTATAGTTCAATTGTGACTAAAATGCTTTTGATTAAATAATGAAAGCTTGGAGATAGAAATAATTTCAGAAGAGTAAATAAGTTTTAGTTATTTAATTAAATAAGATATAAAAATATAGACATAAAAAAACCGCTGATTAGCGGAATTTTATCTCATCTTTAAGATGATGGTCGGAGCAGTAGGATTCGAACCTACGACCCCCTGGTCCCAAACCAGGTGCACTACCAGGCTGTGCTATGCTCCGATTACTCTATAAAAGAGTGGGGTGAATGACGGGATTCGAACCCGCGACAACTGGAATCACAATCCAGGGCTCTACCAACTGAGCTACATCCACCATAACGTTTGGTTCTATGTACCAAGCTACCAACTAAATGGCGCGCCTGACAGGATTCGAACCTGTGACCATCCGCTTAGAAGGCGGATGCTCTATCCAACTGAGCTACAGGCGCATAACGATGATAATACTATCAAGCGATACTTCGCCGATCTTAAAATAATGTTTTTCAACATCTTTTAAATGGTCGGAGCAGTAGGATTCGAACCTACGACCCCCTGGTCCCAAACCAGGTGCACTACCAGGCTGTGCTATGCTCCGATTTATCTCAGCTTTTATTGTATCGCACATCGTGCGGTACGGTGTGCATTCTAGGCTTGACGTCGCATCACGTCAACACCTAGTTTTAAAAAAAATGATTTTTCCTTATCAAATGTATATTTAACAAGCATTTTAACGCTTTAGAGAAGCACTAAAGTTCAACATTCGATCGAGTGGTAATTTTGCGCGCTCAGCCAATGCTGGATCGACGTGTATTTCTTGATCAGCGTGTTGTAACACGTGCAAAATACCATCTAACTCATTCATTGCCATCCAAGGACAATGTGCACACGAACGACATGTTGCGCCCTCACCCGCCGTTGGCGCTTCGAATAATTCTTTATCTGGTGCTGCTTGCTGCATCTTATAGAAAATACCGCGATCAGTAGCTACGATCATTTGTTTATGCGGTAAAGTTTGCGCTGCTTTGATCAATTGCGAAGTACTTCCCACTGCATCTGCAATATCTACTACAGATTCAGGCGATTCAGGATGAACTAAAACTGCTGCATCAGGATATAGTGCTTTCATTTGTGCAATACCACGTGCACGGAATTCTTCATGTACGATACACGCGCCATCCCATAACAACATATCAGCACCCGTTTTCTTTTGGATGTAACGTCCTAAATGCTGATCAGGTGCCCAAATAATTTTTTCACCCAAGCTATCAAGATGCTCAATAATCTCGACTGCACAGCTTGAAGTTACCACCCAGTCAGCACGTGCTTTCACAGCTGCCGAAGTATTGGCGTACACCACGACAGTATGATCGGGATGTTGATCACAGAATGCTGTAAACTCATCTACTGGACAACCTAAGTCCAAAGAACAGGTTGCCTCAAGTGTAGGCATTAATACTGTCTTTTCAGGAGATAAAATTTTTGCTGTTTCTCCCATGAACTTTACCCCAGCAACTACGAGAGTTGATGCAGCATGATCACGACCAAAGCGCGCCATTTCTAGAGAATCAGAAACACAACCACCTGTTAATTCTGCAAGCTCTTGAACATCAGGATCACAGTAGTAATGTGCAACAAGAACAGCATCACGCTTTTTAAGCTCAGCTGCAATTTGTGCGAACTTTTCTTGTTTCACTTCTGGGCTGAGGCTATGGTCCTTTGGCTCACCCAAACGATCTAAATGCGCCTGCACAATATTTTTGGCTTCGTTCGCAATTAAATTCGCATCATTCATAAAACGTCTTCTCTATCCTGCGTGCTTGCATCACAGCAAACATATAACGTGGGTATCTAGGGTGATCATTTGGGATGAATCACTTCGTCCACACATGAGTGATATAAAAAAAGCCCCACTGTGGAGGCTTTATTATAACGCATATTTACGAACGATAATCGGCATTAATTTTGACGTAGTCATAAGAAAAATCACAGGTATAAACTGTGTCTTTCGCTTCACCTCGTCCTAAATCAATACGAATCGTGATTTCTTTCTCAGCCATCACAGCAGCGCCTGCTTCTTCGGTATAGTCAGGATTCGCACCACCATCTAAGCAAATCTGGACATCACCTAACCACACTTGAACCTTACTGCTATCTAAGTTTGGAACACCTGCTTTACCAATCGCCATTACAATACGCCCCCAGTTTGGATCAGAAGCGAACAAAGCTGTTTTAATGAGTGGTGACTCAGCAACACTATAAGCAACATCACAACACTCTTGGGTATTGGCTCCGCCTTCCACCTGTACCGTAATGAATTTAGTTGCACCTTCACCATCACGAACAATCAATTGTGCTAAACGATTCATAATACGCGCAAGTACATCCAGCACTTGTTGGTAACGAGGGTCATCTTGTGACTCAATTTCTGCGCCACCAGCTAGACCTGTTGCTACAAAGATACAAGAGTCATTGGTTGAAGTGTCGCCATCGATTGTGATGCGGTTAAACGAATGTTCGACAGTCGTTTGTAACAGTTGCTGAACAAGTACTTTTGATATTGGTGCATCTGTTGCAACAAAGCTCAACATGGTTGCCATGTTCGGGCGAATCATACCCGCACCTTTACTGATTCCAGTCATGGTGTATGTCACACCATCAAGCTCAAACTGTTCAGATGCACCTTTCGGAGTAGTATCTGTGGTCATAATGCCAGAAGCAGCTTCAGCCCAACGATCCGCATTTAAATCATTTAATGCAGGCTGAATACCTTGAACTAAACGCTCAATCGGAAGTTGCTCACCGATTACACCTGTTGAAAAAGGTAGAATCTGATTCGCTTGGACACCTGCTAATTCCGCTAATTTGGCACAAGTTGTTTCTGCATTTTTATAACCTACAGTTCCTGTTGCCGCATTTGCATTACCAGTGTTAATAATCAAATAACGTGGTGTATTTTCTGCCAAGTGTTTTTTACTAAGCAAAACTGGCGCAGCAGCAAATGCACTTTGAGTAAATACACCTGCTACATTTGAACCTTCAGCAAATTCAAAAATGACTAGATCTCGTCGATTTGGATAACGTACATACGCCTCAGTTGAGCCAATTTTTACACCCTGCACCACATGCATAAGTGGCATTGTTACGTCACCAACAGCCATTTTTAAACTTCCATTCAATTTGTTATGAAAAAGAAAATGAATACATACCCTATATATGAGACTCGGAAAGTTCATCTACAACCTGCGTGGTATTTGTAATATCCCGTTTCTGCGATAGATAAAACAAATGCAGCAAGTGAACAGGTTTTGTAGATGACAATGCCTTTGGTTACTTTGGGCGAAACCAAAGTAACTCGAACCGAAGGTTATTCCTAATATTGGATTACGCTAAGCAAGACACCGCCTCGCCAATAACTGAGTTACGGTTCAAGTCATAAAATATGTGGATTCATATCTGTTAAGTAGCTTATTCCAAAAAGCAATGAAAATCGAGTATTAACAATACAGATTATGGAATTTGACTTTGCTCTAAACTGAGTAAAATCTGCTTCTTATCCAACCCACCAGCAAAACCAACCAATGCCCCACTCGATCCAATCACTCGATGACACGGTGCAATAATCGAAATCGGATTCTTACCATTAGCAGCACCCACTGCACGTACAGCTTTTTCATTACCAATCTGGAGTGCAATCTCTTTATAACTACGTGTTTCCCCGTAAGGAATCGTCAATAAAGCCTTCCAAACCTGCTGCTGAAAATCAGTGCCTTGAAAATCAAGAGGTAAATCAAATTGTTGGCGCTGCCCTACGAAGTATTCTTCTAATTGTTTTTTAACTCGCTGTAACATCGGATGTTGATGATCTTCTAAGGGCTTTGCTAAACGAACTCTTTTATGATCTTCATTATCCCACATGACTGCAACTAAAGCCTGATCATGTGCTACCAGTTTTAATGCACCTACAGGAGAATCCATATACATATAAACCAATTGCATTAAAAATTCCCCATAGGCTTTGTTCTATTCAGCTTACTCAATCCGATAAAATGCTGAATTTTCTTAATTTGAAGACAATTTCATTAAAATCAGACCAGATACGATCAACACTGCTGCAATCATTCGCATTGCGGTCATCGGCTCATTCAAAATGAGAATACCCACCACGAAAGAGCCAATCGCTCCAATCCCTGTCCACACCGTATATGCTGTACCTAAAGGAAGTGAACGCATTGAAATCGACAATAAAACAACACTTAAAATCATGAAAACAATGGTCACGATGCTTGGCGTTAGCTTTGTAAAACCTTCAGACATTTTCATAGAATATGCCCAAATAATTTCAAAAATACCCGCCAAGATTAAAATTGCCCAAGCCATTTTTAACAGTCTACTTTATCAATAGTCAGGTCGTCCCAACGTGATTCTTTGCAAGGAGGTCGTCCTCCTTAGTTGAACAGTTTACTGTAAAATGCGCAATTGTGTGAATTGTTGTGTATCTAGATAACTTAAACAGTTGAAATAATTAAAATTGCTTAATACAACTATTACTGCCAAACGATACTTTCTACTTTCATGAGTTCACAAGCACCATTCCCTGTATCTTCTCGAGATAGAGAGCTTTTCCATCGCCAGCCATCTGAAGCCTGAATCTCAATCAATGAACCTTTTAAATAGACCAAATCATCTTTTTTTATCTTCTTCATTTGCGATGCCACAGACGGATTTGCTGGGACTAAATGCATGTTGGCACTATGTGTTGTAATCTCTCTTAATGAAATAGGCGGCTCATTTTTAACTTTCAAATAATACCAACGATTACTTTGAGAAATATCAATGTGCTCATACACTTGCGGTTTCGCCATCTCTCCCCAACCGACTGCAATGTCGATCGGTGAAAATTCAGCTTCTCTTCCCCAATGATAATCTTCTTTGGATAAGACACGGAAAGAACCTTCATACTTTTCTAATTCGATGATTTGAACATTCTGTTGTGTCTTGAGTTGATCTAAATCAGGAACAGGTTTTAAAAAATTTGTCCAAATTAACCATGCAAATGCGACTGCTAATACCCAATACATCCATTTAGGCATCTCATTTATCCCTTTTGTTTCGTATCGCATTCATCCATTGATTTAAA
>NZ_MELG01000085.1:10867-16779 GCF_001767535.1 Acinetobacter sp. GWC1_38_13
AAATCTGGAATTGATAAAAATAATTATGCTTAGATGAATCTATAGATTCCTCTTGTATCGAACCCTTATGTCGATCAATCATGATCTGAATCGGTTCATAATGCGACATGGTTTGTTGCAATTCCACCCCTAAATTCAAACACTCAAGTTTATAAGTGAGCTGAGATAAATCATCTCGATGGTACAACGTGAGGTGCTTACAATCTAAATCGATATGATGCTCGATTAATACTTCCGAGAAAGGAATTAATGCTTTTCTGATTCGTTGTACATCCTGATCATCTTTCATCAGAGGAATATAATAATAGCTCACCTGCATAGAACTATTATTGCTCCGCTGTGAATCTGAAAAAGACGATTGATTACTAATCTTTTCGAGGGAATCTGTTATTGCTGTTATTTGATTGTTTTGTTGTTCTAAAGCCATTTATACACCATCAATGACTCAAAAAAGATACTGCTAGTATAAACCAACAGTATCTCAGTAAAGTGACTTTTTAGACAAAGTATCAGAACTTTAGCGTTAATCCCGTAGCATATAACCAACCCTTTTCACTTTCAGAAGCAGATTGCCATGGTGTTTGCTCTGCACCTTTATGATAAGCATATGCTACATCTACAAAAGGCATAAGTTTTTTATTGATCTCATAACGCACTTGTACGCCCGTTTGTAGTTTAGATAACCCTGATTTCTTTGGATATTTTGATTTATCACTCAATACCACATCTGCATTCAAATAGGGTTGAGCAATTAACTTTTGTGTAAATAGCAAGTCTCGGCTGGTTTCTAAACTCAACTGCCAACGCTGATCTTGTCCAGCAAAAACATAAGCTTCTGTTTCAAAGAAATATGGTGCTAAACCATGCAAACCGAATACAGCACTCCATTGATCTTTATCTAGCTGATGTTCTGGTTGATATTGATAACGTACACCCGCCTGTATATCCCAAAAATCTGCAATATTTCGGCTATATAAAGTCATTGCTTCAGTTTCAGCTTTTTCTGATTCAGCCTTCTCAACATGGGCTTTGATGAAGATTTTATTTTCATCTGTACCCACCCATGTTTTTAACTCGGTGCTTACACTACCCTTACCATCCTCATCTACCGCCCAAGCATTTTCTAAACTGGTTGATTGGTATATTTGCCCGCCATGCTCGTTATGATGGCTATGCTCTGCATCTTGAACATCGCTTGAATATGCAAGTTTGGACTGTTCATGTTTGTGATGATCTGCCTTTGACGTTTCCATCACAACCGTCTGTTGCTGTGAAGCTTGATTCATCTGCAACATTTGATTATGAGCTTCATGGGCATGGGCAAATCCTCCCAAAGAGGATGCAATACCACTCACCACGATCAACTGTGTATATCGTTTCATCTTCGAAGACTGCTTAATGATGTGCATGGCTTTCTCCTGTCGATGGTTGAACTGGTGTAGATGTGGGTTGAGTGGCTGTTTTTGCCTCATTGACATTCGCAACAATCAACTTACTCATCATTCCTGCACTCATGTGATAGAGCAAATGACAGTGAATCGCCCACTCTCCTAATTCATCAGCTGTCAGTAATGCAGTTACGGTTTTACCGGGTGGTACGATGACGGTATGCTTATTTGGCATATCGGCTGCGCTTTGTCCATTTTCTAGCTGCATAAACATGCCATGTAAATGCATAGGATGTGCCATCATACTTTCATTGACAAACTTCAAACGAATTCGCTCACCGTACTGCACTTTCAATGGTTCAAAATCTTTATCACTGAATTTTTTTCCATCAATTGTCCAAATATATCGTTCCATCGTCCCACCTAAACGAATCACGAGTTCTCTTTCTGCAGCACGCGTATCAGGCTGAGGAGTTAATGCTTTTAGATCGTTATATTGCAATGCTTTATGTCCAACAGGTGTGGATGCATTTGCCCAACCTTGAACAGCTTGTGGTTTATGTTGGTTTGTTACGGACATAGATGATTGTTGCTTATCCGAATGATGATGCATCTGGCTCATATTCATGTCGGTATGAGATTTATGGTTCATATCGCCCATATCCATTTCACCATGTGCATTATGATTCATTGCCATCTTACTCATCTGAGTATGTTGGCTATGATCCATTTTAGACTTATCCATTTCAGCATGCTGGCTATGATCCATTTTGCTCGTTTCATCTTGCACATGCGCTCCATGTCCCATATCGTCCATGGTCAATAATGCACGTGGACGCGCTGCTGGCATCGTCACGGTGTGTTGTGCTGGCTTCATCTCATTTTGCAATGACGCGATTGCAAAACCAGAACGATCAATTGACTCTGCTTGAATTTGATAATGCGGTTGAGTTGGTTCAACAATTACATCATAAGTTTCTGCTGCACCAATTCTAAACTCATCGACTGGAACAGGTTGGACAGGCTGACCATCTGCACTCACAACCATCATTTTTAAATTAGGAATTCGCACATCAAAAAAAGACATCGCCGAAGCATTGATAAACCGTAAGCGAACTTTTTCTCCTGCTTTGAAAGCACCCGTCCAATTTTGTTGTGGTGTTTTCCCATTCACTAAAAAGGTATAGCCAGTAACATCCGATAAATCAGTTTTCAGCATGCGCATCTGATTCCACATCGAACGATCTTGCCATGTGGCTTTCAAACCTTGATCTTTCAGTTGTGACCAAACATCAGCGACTGTTTCTCTTTGATTTTGATAGTACTCCGCTGATTTTTTTAGATTTGCCATGATCTTGTCACTTTTCGTTTCATGGAAATCGGAAAGCATCACAACATAATCACGTTCAGCACTTTCATGTTTGGCTACAGGCTGTTTTCCTTTGGGATAAATGACCAAAGGACCATATAAACCATCCTGTTCCTGACCTTTACTATGTGCGTGATACCAATAAGTTCCGTTTTGTCGTACTTTAAAACGATACTCAAAACTACCATTAGGCTTAATACCTTTAAAGCCATTGAAGCCCGGAACACCATCCATAAGCCCTGGTAAAAGTAAACCATGCCAATGCAGAGAGGTATCTTGATCTTTAAGTTGATTATGGACATGAATGACCGCTTCATCCCCTTCTTCAAACTCCAGCAAAGGCGCAATAAATTTGCCATTCACTGTAATTCTTTGAACAGGTTTTCCTGTGACATTCACCATCTCTTGGTTGATATTAAGATGATACTCTTTGATTGCAGCCATGCTATAGGGCGCGAATAAGAGACCGAAACTCGCAATAACGCCAGCATATAATTTTGAAGACATGAAATAATCCTAATCTATTGATTCATCAAATTTCCCTAACTATAAGAAGTTAAGAAAAGACAGAGTGGCTGATAGATTAGGCTTTGGGAGGACGAAGAATTTCTTGCCAATATCCAGCTAAGTGTCGAGCTTGGTATGCTGTTATTAGATGAATAGGTCGTTCAAAAACAGATAAAGCAGATAGTTCAGGTATATTTTGATCGAGTGTAAAACTCACCGTTTGACAATGTGATGGATGATTACAATCTTCACAATGTTGCTGATTTGGCACTTGTTGTTCATGACATTTAGTCATACTCGTCATGTCTTGATGTGCCATTTGTATTTGATGATGCTGATCACTTTTCATTTGCATCTTGTGACACGGCATATCCTGAGTCGTTACAGTGGATTGCTCAGTATGAATTGCATGTACAGCTGCAATGGCGACATTACTCCCCCCGATGAAAAATATCATCAGGAACACAAACCACATATGTTTGTATCTTTTGAGACGTAGCACTGAATATTCCTATCCACAGATCAGAATCTTTATCTATATTAAGCATAAGTTGTTTCATAGTTATGCACAATCATGTTTATGTTCAAATTATGCAATATTCAACAACTTTAAACAGAGTGATGCTGTTTTATTCTACAATATTTGCAAAAATCGTTCATGAGTAAAAATAGAGCAAAATAAATAATTTAGCGCACAAAAAAAGGACAAAAAATTGTCCTTTTTCGTTCAAACTGCTGTGAATATAAACAACTGAAATCATTTTGTTTATTTTAACAACATCTTATCCACTCGCTTATCAACATGGTTATCCACGTAGTTATAAACAAAGTTATCCACAACCCAGTGTAAAAAATAGGTTAAATAGACTAAATTTGTTTTGCACCAACTTTAGCCAACTCTGCACGCATTTGGTCGATCACTGTTTTGTAATCTGGTTGACCAAAAATTGCTGAACCAGCAACAAACATATCCGCCCCAGCTTCTGCAATTTCTCGAATATTTGCAGGTCCTACACCACCATCCACTTCTAAACGAATATCACGACCACTTGCATCAATAATTTGGCGTGCTTGGCGAAGTTTTTCTAATGTCATCGGAATAAATTTCTGCCCACCAAAACCAGGGTTTACACTCATTAATAAAATTTGGTCCACTTTATCTAGAACATAATCAAGATAATGTAATGGTGTCGCAGGGTTAAAAACTAATCCTGCTTTTGCACCACCTGATTTAATCAACTGCAAAGAGCGATCAATATGATCTGTCGCTTCTGGGTGGAAAGTAATGATATCGGCACCTGCTTCCAAGAAGTCACCAATCATACGATCCACAGGAGAAACCATGAGGTGTACATCAATTGGTGCTTTGATACCGTAATTTTTTAATGCTTTACAAATACCTGCACCGAAGGTCAGATTCGGAACATAGTGATTATCCATCACATCAAAATGTACAACGTCTGCGCCTGCAGCTAGAACTTTTTCTACATCTTCACCTAAACGAGCAAAATCAGCAGATAAAATTGAAGGAGCAATGAGATAAGGCTTGGACATGGATAACCTGACAATGACGAAGGAATGATTCCGTGATTATAACAAATTCATACTGTTTAGGGCTGTTAGAAAGTGATTATTCGAGCATTGCAAACATGCAACACCACGTTGCAGAGTTACTATTTTTTTATCATTTGTTATTTGCTAAGGTAATTTTCGATACAAAAAATGAAGTCGTATGATGAAGAGTACTACACAAATTGAAACAGTCGAAGGTAAACGAATCGCTAAACGTTTGCTCAATCACTGGAAACATAAATTTGAAGTTGAAGAAACTGAAATCTATTCAAAAATTTTGATGCCTACTGCAACGGTGACACTCACAGCACAACAGGAATACTTAGAGGTTATCATTGAAAATCAACAAGATGATGTCGAGCGCCTAGAGCAAGTTGTAATAGATCATTTGAATCGAATGGCTCAGCAGGAATTCGCTGCCAATTGGACCCATCAAGAATAAGAAGCTCATAATGAGCTTCTTTCAAAGATTAAGCATTCTTTTCTAATTGAATAGCATGAAATTGCAAATGATCATCGATAAAGCTTTGAATAAAATAGTAACCATGATCATAACCTTCATGCAAACGTAAAGTAATATGCTGGCCAGAGTCTAAACACGCTTGTTTAAATTTTTCAGGATTTAACTGCGCAAAAAATTGGTCTTCTAAACCTTGATCAATCAGAATTTCTTCAAATTGAGACCCCTTCTGCTGCACTAATGCAGTTGCATCGTGTTCTGCCCAACGTTGTTGATCCTGTCCTAAATATTGACTAAATGCCTTTTCACCCCAAGGACAAATACTTGGTGCACAAATCGGTGCAAATGCCGAGACCGATCTAAAAAGTTCTGGGTACTTAAATGCTAATGTTAGGGCACCATGACCACCCATTGAGTGTCCAAAAACCCCAACCTGATTTTCAATGATTGGAAATTCTTGCAAAACATGAGCGTAGAGTTCATCAACAATGTATGACTCCATTTGATAATGCTCAGCCCAAGGTTGTTGAGTCGCATTAATATAAAAACCAGCACCCTGCCCAATATCCCAATGATCGCCTTGAGCAACGTGCTCTCCACGTGGAGATGTATCAGG